>NZ_JAAGPG010000057.1:0-28334 GCF_017104665.1 Burkholderia sp. Se-20378
GCCGGCCGCGCCGGACGACGCCGGCGTGCCGCGCCCGATCGGGCGCCAGCCGATATCAGCGGGATGTCGATCGTGAGCGCGCCTGGCCGCTCGATGTGACCAATCCGATCACCGTGCGGAGGCTGAGGCGGCGCGCGGCGAGTCGGCCGCGCGCGCCTGCCGGGAGAGGCGTCCCCGCATCCCCCGGGCACCGTTGAGCGTCAGTAGCTTTGCGCGGGCGTGAATACGCCGCGAAAGCGCATCTTCCCGGACGCGAGGCGGTCATAGGCTTCGGTCGCCTGGTCCAGCGAGAACGTCTCGACGATCGGTTTGACCTTGCCTTTGGCGGCGAGGTCCAGCACTTCGCTCAGGTAGCGCAAGCCGCCATGCGTGGAGCCGATGACCTGCTGGCGCATCATGTGGAACGGCTTGCGCTGCGACACGATCGAGAACGGCTTGCTGAAGTCGAGCCCGCAGAGGATCACCCGGCCGTCGACCCGCACGCCCGTCATTGCCTCCTCTGCCGTACCGAACTCGTTGGTCGTGACCAGCAGGACATCCGCTCCGCCCAGGTCGCGAAGCTCCGCGCCGTTTGCGACGACCCGGTCCGCGCCCAGCCCGATGGCGAGGTCGCGCTTGTCGGCCGAATGCGTGATCGCGATGGTTTCGAAGCCGCACGCGCGGGACAGTTGCAGCGCCACGTGCCCCAGTCCGCCGATGCCGAGCACGGCCACCTTCTCGTGCGGCTGCGGCGCCGCGTCGCGCAAGCCGCTCCACGTCGTGTAGCCCGCGCACATCATCGGCGCGGCATCGACATAGGCCAGCGCATCGGGCAACAGCACCGTGCCCTCGGCCGCGACGGCGATGTACTCCGCGTGCCCGCCCTGCGACGCGAACCCGGTAGTCCGCGGCGCATCGCAGTTCACGGCCGTCTGGCCCGAAAGCGGACGATGCTCGCGACAGTACGGACAGCGCCCGCACGCAGACTGCACCCACGTCGTGCCGATCCGGTCGCCCACGCGACGCGCATGCACGCCCGCGCCCACTTCGACGATTTCGCCGACCACTTCGTGGCCGGGCGTCTGCGGGTAAATGTCGCCGCCGAAGCCCTGCGTGGCCCAAACGTCCGTGTAGCACATCCCGGACGCGTGCACCTTCACCAGCACCTGCCCCGGCCCGGCTACCGGTACCGGCACTTCCTGCACTTCCCAGGGCCGATTGGCACCGGTCATCACGATCGCCTTCATCTTCATTGCCTGCTCCTTGTTCAACCGAACGCAGGGCCTAGTCTAGAAAAGGCGCATTATCATGACAATCTCGCCAATCTTTATGTGAAGATGAATTCAGCTCATCAATTAAAAGCCGGCGATCTCTTCTCGCTCAACGTGTTCCTCGCTGCCGCCACGCACCTCAGTTTTCGCGCGGCATCGATCGAGCTCGACGTCACGCCGTCGGCAATCAGTCATTCGATCAAGAGCCTCGAGCAGCGCCTGGGCGTTCGCCTGTTCAATCGCACCACGCGCAGCGTGTCGCTGACGGACGCCGGCGAGCGGCTCGTCGACAAGCTCCGTCCGGCGATCTCGTCGGTTGCGGAGGCGATGCTCGCGGTCGACGGGATGCGCGACACGCCCAGCGGCACCGTGCGCATCAACGCGAGCGAAGGGGCGATCCGCCTCGTGCTGAAGCCGGTGCTCGCGCGCTTCCTGCGCGACTACCCGCAGGTCCACCTCGACATCGTGACGGACGGCAAGCTCGGCGACATCGTCGCCGGTGGATTCGACGCGGGGATCCGGCTGGCCGAAGCCGTGCCGCAGGACATGATCGCGGTGCGCGTGTCCGATCCGGTGCGGTTCGCCGCCGTCGCCTCGCCCGCCTATTTCGCCGCGCATGGCCGCCCCGGCGTGCCGCAGGATCTGGAGCGGCACGACTGCATCCGCTTTCGCTTCGATAGCGGTGCGATCTACCGCTGGGAGTTCGAGCGCCGCGGTGTCGTCGAAACGGTGAACGTCAGCGGCCCACTCACGCTGACCGACCAGCCGCTGATGGTCGACGCCGCGATCGACGGCATCGGGATTGCGTTCGTGCCCGATCATCTCGTTCACGATGCGCTGGCCGATGGGCGTCTCGAACGCGTGCTGGCCGACTGGTGCCCGGTCATGCCGGGGCTGTGCCTGTATTACCCCGGTCATCGCCATGTTTCCGGCGGGCTGCGGGCGCTGATCGACAGGGTGCGGATTCCATCACCCGATGCCAGTCGAGCGCCTTCGCAACCGGCACGACGCCGCAAAAGCAGGAAACCCGCGAGCGACTGATCGAGTCGATGACGACGGTGTCGGCACGTGAGAGAACGTCAGGCTGCTACCGTCCTGGACGGAGCGCGCCGGCACGCAGCCCGGCGCACTGCTTGCGTCGCATGCCGGCGAATGGCTGCCATGAGCAGCACGCACACCTAACGATGCCCGACATCCAGCATGTAGCCTTCCCCGCGAATCGTGCGAATCAGGCGCGGCTCCTTGATGTCCTCGCGCAACTTCTGGCGCAAGCGTGAGATCTGCACGTCGATGCTGCGGTCGAACGTATCGATCGACTTGCCGCGCGCGGTATCCATCAGGTATTCGCGGCTGAGTACACGCCCCGGCGCGGCGAGGAACGCATTGAGCAGGCGAAATTCCGCGTTCGACAACGGAATGACCGTGTTGTCGGCCGCAATCAGGTGGCGGCCAATCTGGTGAAGCCGCCATCCGGCGAAGCGGCTTTCCTCCTGCGCCCTCGTCCGGCCTTGCGTTTGCGCACGCACACGACGCAGGATCGTCTGGATGCGCGCGACCAGTTCACGCGGCTCGAACGGCTTGACGATGTAATCGTCGGCACCGAGTTCCAGCCCGACGATCCGGTCGGTCATCTCGCCGCGCGCGGTCAGGATGATCAACGGAATCTCGGAGGTCGCCCGAATCTCGCGGCAGAGATTGAGGCCGTCGTCGTCCGGCAGCATCAGGTCGAGCACCACGAGATCGAAGCCGCCCTCCCCGAGCGCGAGATGCATTTCCGCGCCGGTGCCGGCTTGCGCAGTCGTCATGCCGAAGTCTGCAAGGCAGTCGCATAACAGGCTGCGAATCTGCGAGTCGTCGTCGACGACGAGAATACGAATCGCTTTGTTCACGGCGTCTTGTCTCCGATGTTGCGGCGGTGAGATGTCCCCCCCACACTCATTATTGCCCGCCAATATAAGGGCTTTTTGCACGAATTGTTGCAGCGTTGAAATAATTGCCCCCGCACCTTGCCCCACAAGGTCATCCGAAGAAATCGGGATGCCTGACGAGCGCTCACGTCATGGATAACCCGCCCGGTATTTTCCCGAAGAGACACGGCTGAGCATCGTCCGCCTTCGCCGCCCCGTCTCGTTTCGCGCCGCCTGCCGCAACCTTGCCCGACCGGAAAGCCTTTGTGTCAGCGCAGATACAAAGCCGATATGAACCAGAAATGCCCGGGTCTTAACGTGGCTCCCAGGTCAAATCGAGGCAGGAGACACGCGGGACATGAACTACGCACAACCCAAGCCACCTGTCCGGCGCATTGGCGGCATCGCCTTCGTGGTCGGATTGCATGCGGTGATCGTCTACGCATTGCTCACCGGTCTCGCGACGAAAGTCGTGGACGTGATTCGTCAGCCGATCGAGACGCGCATCATCGAAGAGATCAAGCCGCCGCCCCCTCCACCCCCGCCGCCGAAACAAATCGCACCGCCACCGCCGAAGCACGTCGCGCCACCGCCGCCGTTCGTGCCGCCCCCGGAAGTGCACGTCGCGGCAGCGCCGTCGCCGAACGCGATCACCACGCAGTCGACCACGCCTGCGCCGTCGGCTCCCGTCGCGCCGCCGGCCCCACCCGCCGCTGCGGCGCCGGTGTCGACGAGCGTCGGCGTGGTGTGTCCCAACTCGACGCAGGTGCGCGCCGCCATTCGCTATCCGCGTGAAGCGCTCAAGGACAACCTGACCGGCGACGTCGTCGTGACCTTCGTGGTCGGCACCGACGGCAACGTCAAGGACCTGAGCGTGACGCAGTCGGCCGCGCCCGTGCTCGACAGGGCCGCGGAAAACGCCGTGCGGCAATTCCACTGCGTCGCACAGGGCGAGGAAGTCCGCGTGCAGGTGCCCTTCTCTTTCAAGCTCGATTGAGGCTGCGCTCGACAGCCGTTCCTTTTCTACTTGCCAACGCATTTCAGGAGACGTTCATGATCAACCGTACCCGCAAGGCCGCCCTGGTGACGGCTCTGTTCCTCGCGGCCAGCGCCGCCCACGCCGCCACCGATACGGTGACGAATCCCTATGGTCTCGACGCGCTCTGGAAAGGCGGGGATTTCATCGCACGAGGCACGCTGCTCATCCTGGTCGTCATGTCCATGGGCAGCTGGTACATCATCGTCGCGAAACTGCTCGAGCAAGCGCGTGTGCTGCGCCGTGCGAAGGCAGCGGAGACAGGTTTCTGGAAAGCGGGCAGTCTCAGCGAAGGCACGAAAAAACTGGACGCCGGCAGCCCGTTCCGCTTCATCGCCGAAACCGGGCTCGCGGCATTCGACCATCACGAGGGCGCGCTGGTCGAACAGGTCGACCTCAACCAGTGGGTCGCGGCGGCCATCGAGCGGGCGACCACGTCGGTCTCGAGCCGCCTGCAGGACGGCCTCGCGTTTCTCGGCACCGTCGGCTCGACCGCGCCGTTCATCGGCCTGTTCGGCACGGTGTGGGGCATCTATCACGCACTGACTGCGATCGGCATCGCGGGCCAGGCCTCCATCGACAAGGTCGCGGGGCCGGTCGGCGAAGCGCTGATCATGACGGCCATCGGCCTGGCTGTCGCGGTGCCCGCCGTGCTCGGCTACAACTGGCTCGTGCGCCGCAACAAGGCGGTGATGGAGCGCGTGCGCGGGTTTTCGACGGAATTGCACATCGTCCTCCTGACCGGCACGACCACGGCCGGGGCCGCCGCCGCGACCAAGGCCGCTGCCCTCACCCGCGTGGGGTGAGCCATGGCCATGACCGTAGGCCCCCGCGACGGCGCCGAGCACGACGAAACCATGTCGTCCATCAACACGACGCCACTGGTCGACGTGATGCTGGTGCTGCTGATCATCTTCCTCATCACGATTCCGGTGGTCTCGCACACCGTGCCGGTCACGCTGCCCAAGGAGACCGTGCAGCCGCTGCAAACGACCCCGCAGAACGTGATCCTCGCCGTAACGAAGGAAGGCGACGTGTTCTGGGACGAACGGCGCGTACCCGACGCAGCCACGCTCGTCGAGAAACTCAAGGCGGTCGCCGTGCAATCGCCGCAACCCGAAGTCCATATCCGCGGCGACCTCGACGCGCGCTACGCCGCCATCGGCCGGGTCGTGTTTGCCTGCCAGCGGGCCGGCATCGTCAAGGTCGACTTCATCACCGAACCACCGCCGCGCCAATGATCCCGCCACACCGACAAGGAGACCCGAGATGGCCATGACGATGCCCACCGGCAACGCCGACGAACCCGACGTGATGATCGAGATCAACACCACCCCGCTGATCGACGTGATGCTGGTCCTGCTCATCATGCTGATCCTCACCATTCCCATCCAGACGAACGCGGTGAAACTGGACATGCCGACCGGCGCGCCGCCGTCGCAACCGCAGGCACCGCCGGTGGTGCAGATCGATATCGCGGCCGACGGCGCCATCGCATGGAACGGCGAGACGCTGGGTTCGCGCGAGCAACTGGAAACGCGCTTGCACGACGTCGCCGCCAACCCCGCGCCGACGGAACTGCATTTGCGGCCCGACAAGGCGGCGCCTTACCGCGCTGTCGCCATGGTCATGGCGTCCGCGCAGCGGCTCGGCGCGAACCGCATCGGGCTCGTGGGCAACGAGCAGTTCATGCAGTAACCGCCTTCTCATCACGGAGCCCTCATGTTCGACTCCAACCCCGACGTACTCGCCCCGGTGGCGGCACAAAGCCCGCCATCGGATTCACCCGCCGGACCACTCGCGTGGTTCGGTCTCGCGATTCTCGTGATCGTGGCGTTCTTCGCGTTCGTCGACCGTCAGATGCTGATCCTGCTGACGGAGCCCATCCGCCACGATTTCGGTCTGACCGATACGCAGATCGGCCTGATGCAAGGCGCCGGCATCGCGCTGTTCGCGGGCGTGGCTTCATTGCCGATCGGCTGGGTCGCCGATCGCGTGGATCGCCGCGTGGTGCTGGTCGCGTGCGTCCTCGTGTGGAGCGCAGCCACCGCGATCTGCGGCATGACCACCCACTTCTGGCAGTTGTTCATCGCCACCGTCGGATTGGGGATCGGCGAAGCCGGGCTGGTGCCGGTGATCTACGGCCTGATTCCCGATCTCTTCCCTGCGCGCCAGCGCGTGCTCGCCAATGCGATCTTCGCGCTCGCCAACCTGTTGGGCTCAGGTGCGGGGATGGCGCTCGGCGGCGCACTGATGCACGGCATCGCGGCGGTGCACGATGCATTGCCCGCCGGACTCGCCGATCTCGCACCGTGGCGGCTCGCGTTTTTTGCCGTTGCCCTGCCGGCCCCCGTGCTGGCCGTGCTGGTTCTACTCATTCGACCCGGCAAGCACCGCGACACGGACGCATCCGCCGCGCATCATCGGACGTCCGCGCCGCTGCCGTCCGCACCGGTCTACTTCCGGCGCGAAGCCATCATGATGCTCAAGTTCTTCGGCGCCATCGGGCTGGTCAATCTGTCGTTCGGCGGTGTCGCGACATGGATGCCGGTCGTGGCGGTGCGAACCTTCGGCGCGACGCCGGCTGAAGCCGGCGGCGGCATGGGCGTGGCGGCGATGGCCGGCGGTATCGCGGGTTGCGTGCTCAGCGGGCTCGTTGCCGGCCGCATGCGCGCGCGCTTCGGCGTGCTCGCGCCATTGCGTGTCTGTGAATGTGGCGCACTGGTCGCCGGCGGCCTGTCGTTCCTCTATCTGGCGGTGGGCTCGCTGACGCCGGTCTACGCGCTCTTCGGCGCCCAGCTCGCCTGCATGGTCGCAGGCATGGTGCTGTTTCCCACCATCATGCAGAACATCTGCCCCGCTCACCTGCGCTCGCGCGTGGCGGCGATCGGTGCGCTGACGTCGATCGTCGTGCAGTCCGGCAGCCCCGTGTTCATCGGCTTCATGTCGGATCGCCTGCACACGTTCAGCCAGGGCTTGCTGTGGTCGATCGTCTGCGTGGCGGCGTTCGGCTTCTTTGCCGCGTGCTTGTTGATGCGCGCGGCGGGCCGTGGCGTCCGCGAGGCAATCGAGCGCTATGCATAATTCTCTTCTTCCCTCTTCCATGTCACCCCGCACGCTCTCACTCTCGCTGCGCATCGAACGCTGGCCGTTGGCCGTTCCGTTCCATATCACCGGCCACGTCATCGACGCCGCTCGCCTCGTGAGCGTGACCGTCGACGACGGGCATTACGCCGGCAACGGCGAAGCGTCCGGGGTCTTTTACCTGGGTGAAACACCCGAATCCATCGTCGCGCAAATCGAGCGCGTTCGACCATCGATAGAAGCGGGCGTCACGCGCGCGCAGTTGCTCGACGTCTTGCCGCCCGGCGGCGCACGCAATGCAGTGGATGCGGCATTGTGGGCGCTCGAATCACAACGGCAAGCCATGCCTGCCTGGCGCATGGCGGGCACCTCCGAGCCGCGCCCGTTGCGGACCACGATGACGATCGGCGTGGATACGCCGAACGCGATGGCCGGGGCCGCACGGAGGCTGCCCCACGCCAGGGCGCTGAAGGTCAAGCTGGACGGCAGCGCCGCCGACGCCGCGCGCCTCGCCGCAATCCGTGAGGTACGGCCGGAACTCCCGCTCGCAGTCGACGCGAATCAGGGCTGGTCGCGCGCGCACTTCGACGCGATGCTCCCCGTGCTGCAACAGCTCGATGTCGGCATGCTCGAACAACCGTTCGCGATCGGTGCGGATGCTTGTCTCGAGCATATCGATTGTCCGGTCCCGCTTGCGGCCGACGAATCGTTTCAGGATCTCGGCGACCTGTCCGCCGTCGCGCGCCGCTACGACATCGTCAATCTCAAGCTCGACAAATGCGGCGGCCTGACGCGCGCGTTCGACCTCGCCGCGCGTGTACGCGAAGCCGGCTTGTCGGTGATGGTCGGTTGCATGGCAGGCACCTCGCTGGCAATCGCCCCCGCGTTTCTGCTCGGGCAACAGTGCGATCACGTCGATCTCGACGGACCGATCTTCCTCGCACGCGATCGCGAACCGGGCGTCGCCTACGTCGACGGCCTGCTGCACTGCCCGCCCCATCTATGGGGCCACGCGGGCGTCACGACTTCCTCTCGCTGAGCAACCTGAGCAATCTGAGCAATCACCATGACATCGGACTCCTCTTCCACGACGGCGCAGCTCGATGCGCTGTTCGCGCCTTATCGCCGCACCGATGCACCCGGATTGATCGCCGGCATCGTCCATCGCGGCCAGCTGCTGTATCGGCGCAGTTTCGGCATGGCCAGCCTCGAACACGGCATCGCCAACACACCGGCCACACGCATGCGCATCGGCTCGGTCAGCAAGCATGTCACTTGCCTCGCCGTGCTGCTCCTGTGCGAGCGCGGCGCACTCGACGCCGACGCCCCCATCGGCACGTATCTGCCGGAGCTGCCGCCGGCCGCGGGCCGACCGACGCTGCGGCAGTTGATGTCGCATCGCGGCGGGCAGCGATGTGCACTAGACCTTGCGCTCCTGACACAAGGTCTCGCGATGTCGCCGCAGGGTGCGTTCCTGGCTTCGCAGCAACGTCAGCGCGACGAAAATTTTCCGCCGGGGGAACGCATGATGTATTCGAACGGCGGCTATCACCTGCTGTCGCTCGCCGTCGAACGTGCGAGCGGGATGCCGTTCGAAGCATTTCTCGCGACCCATCTCTTCGCCCCCCTGCGCATGCACGACACCGAGTGCGTACGCAGCGACATGACGATCGAGCGCGGCATCGCGACGATGCATGTTCCTGACGGCATGGGCGGATACCGGCGCGGCATCTTTCCGACGTGGGAGCTGCTGGGTGAAGGCTCGATCGTCTCGACCGTCGACGACATGCTCAGATGGACCGCGCACCTGCGATGCAGCGACAAGATCGTCGGCAACGCCGACACCTGGCGCCAGATGCTGGCGTTGCCCGTATTTTCCAGCGGTCTGCGCAGCCAATACTCGCTCGGTCTGACGCAGAGCAGCTACCGCGGTGCCGAGCTGATGCACCATTCCGGTGGTGTCGTCGGCGGGACTTGCCAGATGCTGGTATCGGCGGCGCACGGGCTTGACATCGTATTGCTCAGCAACGGCGCGCTCGGCGCACCGCTCGAACTATCGAAGCGTGTGGTCGACATCGTGCTGGCGGGCGAACTGCGCGGCGATGGCCCGCCTGCCGCCGCGCGCGCCGCCGATCATGCGGCGCGCCTCGGCAGCTACCGGTCGCCCAGCACCGGCGCCGTGTATGCACTGGAAGATCAAGAAGGAGCGCTGGTGTTGGCGGGCCCCCTTTGCCCCAGACGCTCGATGACGCTCTACGACAGCACCGATGAACTGAACGACGTCGAGCTGGAAGCGAGCGGCGACGGTCTGTTGGCGCTGCGGTGGGGATCGCCTTGCACACCGGACGATCTCTCCAGCCTGCGCATCGTGCATTGCGGCCATGTCGAAACGTTCGCACGTCTGGGCGAAGCGCCCGCGATGACGCCGCATCTCGCCACCGCGATGTCCGGCACATTCGCGAGCCACGACGCCCACGCCCACGCGATCATTCGGCTCGACGACGAAACACTCGTTCTTCGCCTGCGCGGCGCGATGAGCCATTGCGACTACCGCCTCACGCCGCTGGCCTACGATGCCTTCGAACTGGTGCCGGTCGATCCAGTGGACATCATGACCGGCATCGTCACGTTGATGCGCGATGCAACGCGCGCCGACATCACCGGTTTTCGCGTCGATACCCCGCGTACCCGACGCCTGGCCTTTACACGGGTGCATGCCGACGCGTGATACTGGCCGGCGTCGAACGACGCCGGCACGTACTCACATTGTCGATGCGAACGGATTCGACACGCGCGGCCAGTAGTTGAGGTCACGAAGCCGATAGTCCAGCTCGGCGAAATTCATCGTGAGCGCACCTGGCGCGGCGATATGAAAAACGGCCTTCGAGCGCGGCGCGAAATCGGTTTGAAAATGCTGCGTCGATTTCACGACCACCAGCTTCTTGCCGGTGAAGTCGATACCAAGGCCCGTGAACGCGTCGACGCCGAGCACCTGGGTGCGAACGGATATCAGCGCGATGTCGAGCCCGTTCTCCGCTTCCACCCACACTGCCCGGCCCAGCGGTTGCTCGAGACCCATGATGCTTTGCGTATGCCGCTCGACCACGTTGCGCACGGTGACGCGCAGGTCCACCGGTTCTCCGGAGTACACACTGCACTTACCGCCGATGCGCAGATCCAGCGTGGCCCCGACACCCGCGTCCTTGCAGATTTGAATGGCGCCGAGATCCCAGAAGCACCCGATCGCCACATTGGGAATCCGTCGCTCGACCACGCGACGCAAGATGAACGTGCTGTCGCACGGCGCGCCGCCGCCGGGATTGTCCGCGACATCCGCCAGGACGACCGGGCCGCCGTCGACCGCCAGCGCACGATCCAGTCCGGCATCGATATCGAGCCATGCGGGGCGTGTCGCATCGCGCAGCTCCCAGAACTCGCGTGCCAATTGTGCCGCCAGCGCCTCGGCCCTGGCGGGATCGCTGTCGGTCACCACCCAGAGTTTCGCGCCGGCTTCCGGCACGTCGCCCCACGGGAACCCGTGGCCGAGCGACACCGACAGCACACCGTCACGCCCTTCGAACGACTGCATGCGCCGGACGAACCCCGCCATCGGTTCGCTGGTGGTGTGCCACGCACCGACCATCCGGCAGTCGAACACGCCGGTCGTCGGACGGATGCGTCCGGCAGCCATGTCGAGCGTCAGCCGATAGGCGTCGCGCGCCCGATCGACGGCGTCGACATGCGGATACTCCTTGTAAGCGATCAGGACATCGGCCGACGCCTTCATCAATTGCGTGAAATGGCAGTGCGGGTCGAGCGTGACCGAGATCGGAACGTCGGGGCCGACAATCGCGCGAACGCCGGCGAGCAGATCACCTTCACAATCGTCGTAGCCCTCTGCCACCATCGCGCCGTGCAGCAAAAGAATCACGGCATCCAGCGGCAATGCGGCCTTGATGCCATCGAGAATCTCGTTCCTCAGGGATTCGTAGACCGCACGAATCGTGCGGCCGGACGGCTGGGCTTCAGCACACAGACCTTCGACGATGTCGTGACCGTCCCCCTCCGCGAGGCGCCGCACTTCCGCGAGCACGTGCCCCACACCGTCGGGCTCGCGCACACTCGCGTCGCCATGAAAAATCGTGAACTCTTCGAAGCCGCCCCATCCGGTCGGGCACGGGGCAAAGGTATTGGTTTCCGTCGAAAGCTGAGCCGTATATATCTTCATGACGAGGTCTACCGATTCGGGTTGAAGGACGTGAAACGACTATAAGCACGTGCTATTTCCGCTTTGTGAGCAATCTGTATCAAGCGTGAAACAGAGCAATGCCAACGGTCGCTCCGCGCCCCTCGCCTTATCGACGCGGTAACGTGACCTGCGCCACCAGCCCGCCTTCCGGACCGTTGCGCAACACCAGCTCCCCGCCGTGACGCTTCACGACGTCGTTCGCGATGGCAAGGCCAAGCCCCGTCCCGCCCGTGTTCCTGTTGCGAGAACTCTCCACCCGGTAGAACGGCTCCAGCGCCCGCTCCAGTTGCGCCTCCGGGATGCCCGGTCCGTGATCGGCAATCTGGATCCGCACACACGACGGCGCGTCGATCAGGTGGATGTGCGCGTCTTCACCGTATCGAATCGCGTTGGCAACCAGATTCGTCAGGCAGCGTTTGAGGCCGAGCGGTTGAGCCGAGATCGGCGGCACCTCACCGCTGATCGTCACCTTTTGGCCGTGTTCAGCCGCATCTTCCGCGATGGCATCCACCAGTGCGTTGATATCGACCGGGCTGAACGCCTCAACCACTTCTTCATTGCGCAGAAACGACAAGGTGGCCTCCAGAAGCTGCGTCATCTCGTCGATATCGTCCCTGAGACGCTCACTCAATTCGACATCCTGAGCGGATCGAAGGCGCAGCTTCATGCGCGTCAGGGGCGTGCGCAGATCGTGCGACACGGCGGCGAGAAAGCGGTTGCGTTCACTCATTTGCCGCCGCAGCGACGCCTGCATCGTGTTGAACACGCTGGCGGCCTGACGCGCCTCGACAGGGCCGACTTCCCTGATGGGCGGCGCATCGATATTCCTCGACAGTTCAGCGGCCCCTACGGCCAGCGTGCGAAACGGGGCGGCCAGCATGCGCGCGCCGATCCAGGACGAGATCAGCGCCGGCATCACCTGGATCATCACCGCGGCGCCCCACTGCAACGATGCGCTCATCCCGGGCGGCGGCTTGAAGGGTGCGGTGCTGTAGAGCTTGAAGAGCAGCAGGCCGGCACTGATCTGCATCACGAGGATGATCGAGATCATCACGAAAAACAGGCGATAGAAAGCCGAATCGAAGCGGGGTTTTTGCATGGTCATGACCGACAACGAGCGATGGCGTCGATTATCGCCCGTGAATGTAGGGGCCATGTGAGCCGTTTATTGCAAACCCGCAACATGTCTGCGTCCCGCGTCCATCTCGTCTGCCCGCGTGGCCGCCCTTCACCCTCACCGATCGTTTGTATCACCGACGATACAAACGCCACATGAACCAGAAATAACCGGCACTTACCGTTCCCCCTGAGTTGCGCTACACGGCATCGCGTTCAGTCGATCGCACAATCAGGAGGAGACAATGATGAAGGTGAAGAACCGGACGAAGCACCCGGCGGTTTCGGCAACGCTACCGCTGCGGCACGGCGGGCGTTACGCCCCCCTCTTCGTCGGACCGGTATTCGGGCTGGCATCGTTGGGCGTGCACGCGCAGGAACAGGCGCAAACGCCCGTGCAGACTCAGCAGGTCGCCGCGCCTGATGCGGCGGCGTCGGTGTCCGCTGCAACGCCTGCCACGGCGCCCGGCGCCGCGGTGCCGAATGCCCCTGCAGCAGAGACGTCGAAAGCGCAAGGCAAGGACGGCGCGACGCTCAATACCGTCGTGGTGACCGCGACACGCCGACGTGAACCGGCTCGCGAAGTCCCCATGCAGGTCAACGTCCTGTCGGCCGACGAACTGCAGAAAAGCGGCGCGAAAACGATGTCCGATTTTCTCTCCTCGGAGCCGGGTGTCGACCTGAACGCCAGCGGCGGCAGCGGATCCGGGCAGGTCAGCATCCGCGGCGTGACGACGGGTGTTCAGACAGGGCCGACCGTCGGCATGTATATCGACGACGTCGCGTTCGGCGGCAGCACCCTGTTCTCCCAAAGCGCAACGTTCGCGCTCGACATGAGCCTGCTCGATCTCAACCACGTCGAAATCCTGCGAGGCCCGCAGGGCACGTTGTATGGCGCGGGGGCGATGGGCGGCCTGCTGAAATACGTGACCAACGAACCGGACCCGAGCCAGTTTTCCGGGCAGGTCGGCACCGGCGTGTCGGGAACGGCGCATGGCGGTGTGAGCGGTTCGGCCAACGCCGCGTTGAACATCCCGCTGAAGACCGACGTTGCCGCGCTGCGCGTCTCCGTCTTCGGGCAGCACGATGGCGGTTATGTCGACGCCGTGGGCCCCAAGGCGGACACCCACATCGATCGCGGCGACACCTACGGCGCCCGCGCGTCGTTGCTGCTGACGCCGACCCGGGATTTGACAGTCCGGTTGTCCGCGGTCTCGCAAAACATCAATCGCAACGATCCGAACTACGTCGAATACGGCGCCAACGGGCAGCCGGTCTGGGGCGACCTGACCACGCGACAGTTCGCCGATCAACCCTTTCATCAAAACATCCAGCTCTATTCGGCCGGGATCGAATACGAGCTCGGCTGGGCGCGCCTGAACTCGATCACGTCATATCAAAAGATCAACACGAGCGCGCCGCAAGACCTGACCGGCGTCTATGGGCCGCTATTTTCCGCCCAGGGACTGAACCTGGGTTCGGTGGTCGCCAAGGATGTGGCGACCACGAACAAGGTGACCCAGGAGTTTCGCCTGACCTCGCCGGGCAACCAGCGACTCGAGTGGCTGGCCGGACTCTTCTATACGCACGAGCGCAGCAACATGAATCAAGGCTTTCTGACGACGTTGCCCGACGGCTCGCCCGGCCCGAACCTGTCGGAGCTCCAGGCGCCCAGCACGTACAACGAGTACGCGGCATACGGCGACCTGACGTATCACCTCACGCCGCGCCTTTCGCTGACCGGCGGCGTCCGGATCGCCCACAATACCCAGACCTACGAACAGACGACCTACGGCACGCTCGCCGGCCCGACACAGACCATCTCGGCGCCGTCGTCGGACACCAGCAAGACCTACATGTTCACCGCGCGCTATGCGCTGACCGCCAACAGCAATGCGTATGTCCGCATCGCCAGCGGATACCGGCCCGGCGGCCCGAATGCGCTGCTGATGGATCCGCTCACCGGCATGCGCGCAGCGGGTAGCCCGACCTTCTCTCCCGACACGCTGTGGAGCTATGAGGCGGGCTACAAGGCCGACCTGCTCGACAAGCGGCTATCGCTGGAGACGTCCGTCTACGACATCGAGTGGAAGAACATCCAGCAGCTCGGCACGGTTGATGGCGTCAACCAGGTCATCAACGCCGGCAACGCGCGGATCAAGGGCCTGGAGTTCTCCGGCACGTTCCGCCCCACCCCGCACTGGAACTTCAGTGCGAACCTGTCGCTCATCGACGCCAGCCTGACGAGCGGCAACGCAAGCGCGGGTACGACAGCGGGCCAGCCATTGCCGAATTCGGCGAAGTTCGCCGCTACGCTCTCGGGCACCTATCTGTTCAGCGCACACGGGTATCCGTCGTATGCCGGTATTACGCAGCGATTCGTCGGCCGGCGCCATAGCGGGTTCGACGCCAGCTCGGGCCGGCCGGATTACCCGTTGCCAGGCTACGCGATCACGGATCTGCAAGCGGGTGTGGACTTCAAGAAGTTCAGCCTGGCGTTCTACGTTCGCAACCTGTTCGACCGTCGCGCGTTGATCGCGGCCGGCACTTCGCTGATACCGCTGGGCGGCCCGGCTCTCGTCAGCGTGATTCAACCGCGCACGATCGGCGCGGCGCTTACCGTTCCGTTCTAAATCATAGGGATAACTTACGATGAAACAAGAATCGCACGAGATCGTCACGCAACTGGACACCCTGTTCGAACGCTTCAACAAATGCGATGAACCCGGCCTCGTCGTGGCCGTCGCGCATCGAGGCGACGTCCTCTACCGGCGCGGCTTCGGCATGGCGAGCCTGGAGCACGGCGTAGCCAACACGCCGGCCACACGCCTGCGCATCGGCTCGACGAGCAAACACTTCACCTGCCTCGCCGCACTCCTGCTCGCCGAAGACGGCAAACTCGACGTCGACGCCGGGATTCGCACGTACCTGCCTGAACTGCCGCTGCTGGCAGGCGACCCCAGCTTGCGCCAGCTGATGACGCATACGGGCGGCTACCGCTGCTATCTCGACATTACGCTGCTCGCGCAAGGCGTCGCGACGCTGCCGCGTGGCGGCGTGCTCGCGGCGGAAGTCCGGCAACGCGACGTCAATTTCCCGCCGGGCGAGCGGATGATCTACTGCAACGGCGGGTATCACCTGCTGTCGCTCGCGATCGAACGGGTCAGCGGCATCCCCTTCGAAACCTTCCTGAAGGAACGCATCTTCGACGTGATGGGCATGGTCGACACGGAGTCGGTCGCCGACGACATGCGCATCCGCCCGCGCATGGCAACCCAGCATGTGCCCGACGGAAAAGGCGGATTCATGCGCGGCCTCTTTCCGTCGTGGGAAGTGCTCGGTGAAGGCGGGATCGTGTCGACGGTCGACGACATGCTGCGCTGGCTCGCGCATCTGCGCGGCCCCAAGCGGGTCGGCAACGAAGCAAGCTGGCGCCAGATGTTGACCAAACCGCACTATTCGAGCGGCGCGGAAGGCGTCTACACGCTCGGGCTGATGCGCACACCCCATCGCGACGTGGAGACGCTGCACCATGCCGGCGGTGTGTTCGGCGGCACCTGTCAGATGCTGACCGTGGTCGAGCACGCACTGGACGTCATCATTCTCACCAACGGTGCGGCGGCCAACGTGGTTGAACTGGCTACGCAGATTGTCGATATCGTCCTGGGCGATGCCATCCTTGGCGCGAAACCTGCCGCGCCCCTGCAAACTGCCGGGCACGAAACCTTGCTCGGCAAGTACCACTCGCGTGCGTCCGGAACGTATTGCGTGATCGACGATCACGACGGGCAAGTCAACGTGAGCTTGCATAACGCCAGACAGATGCCTCAGCCGCTCATCGAGACGGAGGCCGGATTGCGCGTCGAAGAAGGGGCTGGCGGAACGCTGCTGATCAAACCTTGCGCGTCGACGGCCGCGGCACGTGTAATGGCGATCGAGCTGGTGGACTGCGGTCACGTGGAGACGCTCGAGCGCTTGCCCGATCACGTCCCATCGCTCTCCGATGCGTCAGCCGGTCTGGCGGGCACGTATCACGGTCACGATGCTGCGGCACGCGCAACGATCGCCGTGACCAACGGTGAACTCACCCTGACCATGCACGGCGTCGCAGGCAGTGTCGGCTACCGGCTGGAACCCGTGGCCGACGACATTTTCACGTTCGACCCTGTCGGTCAGATGGCCGTCATGCGTGGCGTCCTGACGGTGGAGCGCTCGGGTAACGAGGTGACGCGCTTTCGCATCGACACGTCGCGCACGCGCAACCTGGCCTTCATGCGCGAGCGGTGTGATTCATAGGCGTCGCGTCACTTCGTGGTACGACGTTTTCGTTGTGCGGTGGGGTTCGCCGAGGGTGCTGTCGACGCGCCATTCGCGGTGCCGAATCCACTCCCTCATTTCGTCGTAAGCAATAGTCCGACCACCCGCATCGTACCGATGCGGGTGGAGCAGGATCACTTCGCCTGCGACTGCCTGATCAGGTCGGCTGCCTTTTCGCCGATCATGATGGCCGGCGCATTGGTATTCCCGGACACGACGTCCGGCATGATGGACGCGTCGGCCACGCGAAGACCGGTCAAACCTCGGACGCGCAGTTCCGGATCGACGACGGCATCGGCACTCACGCCCATCTTGCATGTGCCGGCCATGTGGTGATACGTCACACATGCACGACGCACGTACTCGCGCAGCGCGGCAGGATCGTCGCCTGCCGGGCCCGGCAACACCTCGCGCGCACGCCATTCGTCAAATGCGGGCCGGTTGCCGATGTCACGGCAGATCTGAACCGCTTTCGCGAGACGCTCCAGGTCCGACTGCTCCGAAAGATAGCGAGGATCGAGAAGGGGCGCCGCAGCAGGATCGCCGGATGCGAGACGAATCTCGCCGCGGCTCGCCGGACGGACCAGGCCCGCGCACAGCGTCCACGCATTTGCCGGGCCGTCGAAACCCGGCGCATAGTACGGGATGTGCATGAACAGCGGCTGCAGGTCCGGACCGATGCGGCGCGCGTCACTGCGACAGAACAACTGCGACTCGAGAAGGTTGTTCCGCGGCGCCGGGATCGGCCTGGACGACTCGAAGATCACGCTGCAAAGAAGGTGATCCTGAAGGTTCTTCCCGACACCGGGCAGGTGATGCGTTGCACGGATTCCGACGCGCGCGAGTTCGTCCGCCGGACCGATACCCGACAGCAGCAGAAGCTGCGGGCTGGCGATTGCGCCGCCACTGACGATCACCTCGCTGTCGGCCATCGCATCGATGACCGATGCCCCGTCGTAGTAGCGAACGCCGACGCAGCGGTCGCCCATGAGAATCAGCTTTTCGACGCGTGCGCCGGTTTTGACCGTCAGGTTCGCACGATCACGAGCGGGCGACAGAAACGCCCGCGCGGTCGATTGGCGTACGCCGTCCTTGATCGTGAGATGGCAATAGCCGGCGCCGTCGATTGCCCCTCCGTTGCAGTCGTCGTTGCGCGCGAATCCCGCCTGTACCGCAGCTTCGATCGCGGCTTCGCAAATCGGATTGGGATCGCGATTTCGCGACACGTGCAACGGGCCGCCCACGCCGTGATACCGGTCTTCGCCGCCTTCATGATCTTCCGACAGGCGGAAATACGGCAGCACGGACTCATAGTCCCAGCCGAGGCAGCCTTGATACGCCCAGGCGTCGTAGTCGCTGCGGTGTCCGCGCACGTAGATCATGCCGTTGATCGCACTGGAGCCGCCGAGCGTACGGCCACGCGGCCAGTAATGCGATCGCCCGGCGGTATGCGCTTGCGGCACCGTGTAGTAAGCGTAGTCCACCGGGGTATTCCACAGGGACGGCCAACCGCCCGGCGCCGCGATATTGGGATCTTCATCCCGCGGCCCGGCCTCCAGGAGCAGCACGCGGACTCGCGAATCCTCGCTCAATCGCGCTGCAATCACACAACCGGAGGAACCCGCGCCAACAACGATGTAGTCGTATGCATTCATGGTTTCGTACCCTTGACCGAAGGTCTGGACAATCGGCGTGCAATCGCACGATCAGAAGAAATGCGCAACCCGGACATTGAAGCGTTGTGTCTCGAGCGGGCCGTTCTCGGTTGAGGTCTGGCGGCCGTACAGCGCGATGATTTGCCAGGTTTTCGCGGGAAACCATGCTGCCCCCGCGAGAAAGCTGGGTGTCGATTGCCGGTTGGCCTGGGACACGCCTGCAACGGTCTGATTGCCGCCGAAGACATATGAACCGCCGACCCGCAGGTCGACGCTGCTCGTGAGCTGGTACCGCAACCAGCCCTGCGCCTGAAACAGGGGCGACTCCGTCATCGTCGCACCGGTCGCGCCGAAATTGTGGTTCGGCGTGAATGCGGTGGCGTCCGCTGCAAGATCGAGGATCACCTTGGGCGCGACGGGCGTGATGAAGCCGGCCTGCAGCGCGAACTTCCACCGGTTTTCGCCGAGATTGATGCCTCGATTGCGGTCATAGCTGCCGGTCGGTGCGTAAATGAACGGCGTGATGCCCAGGAACGTGTTCGACTCGGGACGGTTGACGACCCAGACCGTTGCGGCAAAGATCGCATCGCCGAGGCCGGTATTGTTCCCGAGGGCGGACATCTGGTTCGTCCCGCCGACGTGGCCGAACGGAATCAGCACCTGCGGATCAATGGTGAATCCGCCGACCGACATGAAGTGGATGAAACGCGCGATGCCGATGTCCTGGGTAATGTTGCCTCCGGCGACCCGCGAACCGTTGGCATAGATCCGCGTATCCTCCGCGTGCTGATAGTACAGCGCACCGATATTCGCGCCGGCGGGCAAAGCCGTATAGTCCCCTGCATCGATATTGATCGCCGAGGCCAACGTCGGGAAGGTAGCCGCCATCGCAAGCGCAGCCAGCTTCCGCGCACGTGGATTGCCGGTCAAGCGCGCAAGGCGAGGCGCTCGAATACCTGCCTGGTTTTTCTTCAAGATCGTCTCCTAGATAACCGTCGGCCCTATGAATTGGCCGTCCAGCCCAGTCTAGGATTCCTGATCATTCTCTTTCGGCGTTCCGTGCAGACGTTGCATCAATGCGTGCAAATTCGTCCCCGCACCACGCGCTTTTCACGTTGTGCCTGTAACGGAGATGCCGCGTTACCCGGGTTCCGGTGCATTTCGGCATGTCATCCGGTAGACGCCGGGGCTGCATCCGAATCGCGCCTTGAACAACCGGCCGAAATGCGTCATGTCCGAAAAGCCGCACATCACCGCCAGCTCGAGCAGATTGCGGTTCGTGTCGGCCGGATCCGAGAGCGCCCGCCTGCTCGCTTGCAGCCGATATTCCTGAATCAACCCCTGGGGTGTCTGGCTGGTCGCGGCCAGTGCGCCGTAGAGCGTACGTCTCGACACGTTCAGTGCACTGGCAAGTCGGTCCGGCGTCAGATCGGGGTCGCTGTAGTGGTGCGCGAGATAGATTTCGGCGTTCATGCGCAGGGATGCACTTCGCGCGCCGGCCCGGTTGAGCGCGTCGCCGGCCTCGCGGCGCATGACGGAATCGAGCAGCATCAACGTCGACTGCTCGAAGCCGAACAGGCTTTCCGGATCGTCGGGTACCTGCCCGTCCATCAGATACCGGATGGACTGCAGCGCAAGATGTGCATTGCCGACGGTCCGGCGTACCTGTGTATCCGCACGATCGACGAACCACCGCCACATCGTGCTGCTCCTCGGCGGCGCAAGCGCGGCAACGAACCTCGACGCATCCGCGCACTCGATCGAATACGCCTGCGTCGCATCGTAGACAACCCACTCTCCCGGATTGACGGTCGATGTCCTGTTTCTTTGCGTCACGCGACTTTGCCCGGCGATCTGAAACAGGATCTTGTAACAGTCGCTCTCGGCCCGCGCCGCAAGCGCCCGGTCGCGTTCCACCCGGATCGACGAGGTATCGACTTCCGCCACGCGGATCCCGCCCGCCACGGCAATACGCACCGACAACCGGAAAAGCGGGCCTGTATCTCGAAGCGCCAGCGGCAGGAAACTGTCCGAGATGAGATCTCGCAGATTTGCGCCGCTGCTGCTCTCACCAACAACGATTTCGTGTGCCATTGCAGGGGGAATAGAGTCTACGAAAACTTTGACCGAAGCGTGCATCCGCATGAGTCGTGAAACTGCGCGCGAAGACGCCTGCATATCGGGAACGCTGCCGGCTCGTCGAAGCCGCCCTGCGGCAACGTCGTCGAGTGCTGGAACGCGTAGCGAATGACCGGCGGATGAAGTGCGCAACGAAACAGCGCATCCCCGTCATCGACATTGCCAACGGTATGTTCTTAATTCGGGGTGAAAACGAGAAAAACATCCGATGCGTACCGTCTCGGGCTGCACGGACACCCTTTCGCCGCGTCGACCGGATGCAGTGCATTTTTTGGATGACCGACCGGACGGTCAATGATGGTTTGTACCGAGACATTCGCGACGATCTTCACCGCATCGGCAACGATGCCGCGAAGCATGCGTTGCCCGTCGCCACGATGTGCACGCTGAAGCCAAAAGTGTGCACGCAACGTCGATTCGGGTTCGACGCACGTACCTAGAATCGAAGTGCGGTCGACCCGGCGCCCGACTCATGTCGAGGCCCTGCTCCGTGGTGCATTCCCGGCCAGTCGAACCGCAAGCGCCGGCTCAAAAACCATAGCGAACCATCCAGAATCAGCAAGGAGATACCCACCGAAGATCGGGACGGCAAGCGTGCGCGGAACCGGACGGAGCCGACGGACGCCGCTTGCACGATCGTGGGCAAAAACGATGTCCGATAAAACTTTCGATTACGTCATCATTGGCGCCGGTTCGGCCGGCTGCACCATTGCAACCAACCTCATCGAGCGCCGCAAGGGAACCGTCTTGCTGATCGAGGCAGGCGGTCACGACAAAGACCCGTTCATTCACATGCCCGGCGGCCTCGGCAAGGCCATCCCCCGCTATACGTGGCCCTACGCCGCCGAACCGTCGCAGGACGTGAAAGGTCGATCCATCGCGGTTCCGCAGGGCCGCGTGCTCGGCGGATCCAGTTCCGTCAACGGCATGCTCTACGTGCGCGGACACCGGAACGACTACGACCGGTGGGAGACGGAGTTCGGCTGCAAGGGCTGGGGCGCCGATGAAATGCTGCGTTACTTCGCGAAGGCGGAGAACAACGAATCGCTGACCGTTCCGCACCATGGAAACAACGGACACCTGAAAGTCACCGAGATTCGCTATCGGCATCCGCTCTCGCAGGCGTTCGTGCGAGCCGGTCAACAGATGGGACTCGAATACCTGACCGACTACAACGGCGACCGACAGGAAGGTGTCGGGTTCTATCAGGCCACTATCTTCAATGGCGAGCGCGGCTCCACCGCAGCAACCTATCTCAAGGCAATCAGAAACCACGCCGAGTTCAAGCTTGAAGTCGATGCGCTGGTCGAGCGCATCGAAATCGAAGGCGGCCGCGCGACCGGCGTGACCTATCGTCAAGGCAACCGGCAGGTGACCGTGCATGCTCGCGCGGAGGTGATCGTGACCGCGGGCGCGATCGGTTCGCCGAAGATCCTGCAGCTGTCCGGCATCGGACCGCGCAGTGACCTCGAAAATGCGGGGGTTCGAGTCAAGCACGTGCTGCCCGTCGGCGAGAATTTTCACGACCACATGCACACGTCGGTCAATGCGTCCATCAAGACACCGATCTCGCTCTATGGCCAGGACCGGGGGCTGCGGGCACTCAAGCATGGTCTCCAATGGATGCTGTTCCGTTCCGGACTCCTCACCTCTCCGGTACTCGAAGGATTCGCATTCGTCGACACGTTCAACCAGGGGCAGCCGGACGTCCAGTTTCACTTCCTGCCGGTCATCGACGCGTTCGACGATCCATTCGGCGTGACCGAGGGCCGGACCCACGGCATCACCATCAAGACGGGGCACCTTCAACCGTATTCCCGCGGCCGCGTGACGATCAGGTCGTCGAACCCGGCGGATCTTCCGCGGATCGACGGACGTTACCTGTCCGATCGCCGGGACGTCGACGGCCAGGTTCGCGCCACGAAACTGGCACTCAGGATGCTTCAGCAGCCGGCGCTCGCAGCGCATGTCGACGAGGTCTTCTCGCCGACCTGCATTCCCGACGACACCGCAGCGATCGAAGACTGGGTGCGTGGCGCCGCCAAGACGGTCTATCACCCCGTCGGCACTTGCAGAATGGGGATGGAACCCGCGTCATCGGTAGTCGATACACAGCTGCGCGTACACGGTATCGCGGGGCTTCGCGTGGCCGACAGCTCGACGATGCCCAGTATCCCGAGCGGTAATACGAACGCACCGACGATCGCACTGGCCGAGAAGGCATCCGACCTGATCTCGAATGCGTCGCGTTAACGCTTGCCGATCAAATTGCTCCCGGAGGTGAACAGATGGCGCTGGTCCAGATGCTTGATGATGTCAAACAATTCCTTGCACGCGAACATGGGCACTACATCGGTGGCCGCCCCGTCGCGGGACAAGGCAGTGAACGAATCGAAGTCCGGTGTCCGTCGACGCTTGCCGTGGTCGGCTCCGTCGCGCAGGCCTCGGACGACGATATCGAGGCCGCCATTACGTCGTCCCATGAAGCGTTCAGGGAGGGCTGGGCCCGCTTCTCCCCGGCTGAACGAGAACGCATCTTGCTGCGATTCGCGGATCTGATCGAAGCGCATGGCGAGGAAATCGCGCAGATCGAAACGGCACAGTCGGGCAAGCTCATCACGTTGTCTCGAATCATCGAGGTAGGCTGGTCCGCTCGCTGGCTTCGGTACTACGCGGGCTGGGCCACGAAAATTGCCGGCGAAACGATTACGCCGTCCTATCCGAGCATGAACGGCGAGCGCTATACGTCTTTCACGCGGCGGGAGCCGCTGGGCGTTGTCTTCGGCATCATCCCGTGGAATTTCCCGGTCATGATTCCGGTGTGGAAATTCGGAGCGGCGCTCGCGACCGGCAACACAGTGATCATCAAGTCTTCGGAATTTTCGCCGCTGACGATGCTGCGCATCGCGGAACTCGGCACCGAGGCGGGGCTGCCACCCGGCACGCTCAACGTCATCAACGGCACGGGCCGAATCGGCGCAAAAGTCATTTCGGACCCTCGCGTCGCCAAGGTCTCGTTCACGGGCTCGGTTCCGACCGGACGCGTCATCGGCGAAGAGGCCATCAAGGCCAACTTCACCCGCTTTACGCTCGAGCTTGGCGGCAAGAACGCCGCGGCGTTCCTTCCGGATACGCCGGTCGACAAGATTCTCGATGGAGTCTTCGAGGCGGGGTTTCTGCACAGCGGCCAAGTCTGTGCTTCGGCGGAACGTTTCTTCGTCCATCGCTCGCAATTCGACGAGGTCATCGAGAAGCTCGGTGCGCGCATGGATGGCATCGGGCCGTCCGATCCGATGGACGATGCGGGATTGATCGGGCCGGTATGCAACGAGCCGCACTTCAGGAAATGCCTTGCCGCGTTCGAACAGGCAAAGGCCGAGGGCGACGACATCGTCACGGGCGGCGATGCATACCGGCGCGACGGACTCTACATCAAGCCGACGGTCATCTTGCCGAAGTCCCTGCAGTCGAGCTCATACCGTCAGGAGATTTTCGGCCCGGTCGGCACGTTCGTGCCGTTCGATGACGACGATGAACTGATCGCGATGATGAACGACTCGGCTTTCGGCCTGACCGCGAGCATCTGGACGAATGATCTGGCGAAAGCCCTTCGATACGTTCCTCGTATCGAGGCGGGCACCGTGTGGGTCAACATGCACACGCTGGTCGATCCTGCCGTGCCGTTCGGCGGCGCAAAGGGATCCGGCGTCGGTCGCGAGTACGGTTCGTCGTTCATCGACGCTTACACCGAACTGAAGTCCGTCACCATTCGCCTCTGATCGCCGGGCGCCGTCGGCGCGATTCGACGACACGTCGTCCGGCGCCGCTCCCGGACGACAAACGCATCCGATGCCACGCCGCAAAAACAAAAAACCCGCGAGCGCAGGGCTTCTCGCGGGCTTTCGTGCCTTCATCGAATCGCCATGACGGCGATCGTGGTGCCGGGGACCGGACTCGAACCGGCAAGCCAGTTAAGGCGGCGGATTTTCGTCACACTGCTTCTTTCAAAGCCGGCGTCGCGTGCGCGCTGCCGTTCGTGCGCTGGACTATGCCTTCACCGTCGCGCGCGGGCGTACCTGCTGCCCATGCGCCTTAGGCGCCCCCCGTCTAGTCTCTACACCTTCCTCGCGGATGCCGCGAGGCTTGGCTCGGCGTTGCCTCGATGCGCGCATCAGGGGTTTCACCGAATTTGAAGGGTTCTGCACCGACCGTTTCCGACCGGGCACTCAATCGTTTAAGTCCGCTATGTTTACCAATTTCATCACCCCGGCAAGAGGGCGGACGCGATTCTACCATTGCTTGCCCATGCGTTCCCTTATTCTGCGGCGCTGCATCACGACACCCTCTACTGTCGTACGAATTCATCCTTTGTAATCGACGCCGCCACACCGCCGCCAACGATTTCCTCCCGCGCCGCAACATCCCCGATACAATCGAGTCCGCGTCGTCCGACGGCCCTATCCGTCAGATGTTTGTATCGTGCTTTTTGCGAAACAAGCGTCGCTTGCGTCATCGCGAAGTCACAAACGTTTTCGATAATTTTCTGGCCGAAAACGTTTACATCGCAAGACTTCATGACCTCGACCATCAAGGACGTCGCTGCCCTAGCGGGCTTCTCGATCGCCACCGTCTCGCGTGCGATCAATGCCCCGCATACCGTCAGCCCCGCCACGCTGCAAACGATCCGCACCGCGATCGACACGCTGCAATTTCGCCCGAGCCCGCTCGGCCGGCAACTGCGCGGCGAGCGCACGCGCCTCGTCGGCGTCGTCGTGCCGACGTTGTCGAACCCCGTATTCGCCGACTGCCTGCAAGGCATCGACGAGCTCGCGACCGCGGCCGGCTTCAAGCTGATCCTGATGACGACCGAATACGACGCGGCGCGCGAGCGTCACGCGATCGAGACGCTGCGCGAGCAGCGCGTCGAAGGGCTGATCCTCACCGTCGCCGATGCGGACACGCACCCGCTGCTCGACATGCTCGACCGCGACGGCCCGCACTACGTGCTGATGCACAACGACACGCAGCGCCGCCCGTCGGTATCGGTCGACAACCGCAGCGCCGCATACGACGGCGTGCGCTTGCTGACCGCGCGTGGCCACCGCCGCGTGCTGATGCTGGCCGGCTCGCTCGCCGCGTCGGATCGCGCGCGCCAGCGTCATCTCGGCTATGCGCAGGCCCTCGAGGAAAGCGGCGTCGCCACGCTGCCGCCGGTCGAAGTCGACTTCAACGCACCCGAGCTGCCCGACGCGGTGCTCGCGCACCTCACCGCGCACACGACGCGCCCGACCGCCCTCTTCTGCAGCAACGACCTGCTCGCGATGGTCGTGATGCGCGGCCTGCGCCGCGCGGGCTTCTCGATCCCCGACGACCTGTCGGTGCTCGGCTTCGACGGGATCGCGATCGGCGAACTGCTCGCGCCGCCGCTCGCGAGCGTCGCGACGCCGAACCGCGACATCGGCCGCCACGCATGGCAGCGTCTAGTCGAATGCATCGGCGGTGCAGCGATCGAACGCACGTCGCTGATCCTGCCGCACGTGGTGCGCGACGGCGCGACGGTCGCCCCGCCGGCCACCGACCTGCAATTGCGCAAGGCCTGAACGCGCGACGCCACACACGTACACAAGCACACAACCACACCACCCCAGCGCCTCACACTCGCCCGGAGACCTACCGTGTCCTTTCGCCTGACCTCGCTGCTGCGTGCGCTTGCCGCGCCGCTCGCCTGCGCCGCGCTCATCGCCGGCGCGCCCGCCGCCCACGCCGACGAAACGGCGATCTGCTACAACTGCCCGCCCGAATGGGCCGACTGGGCCGCACAGATTGCGGCGATCAAGCAGAAGACCGGCATCCGCGTGCCGTTCGACAACAAGAACTCGGGCCAGTCGATCGCGCAGCTGATCGCCGAACAGAAGAGCCCGGTCGCCGACGTCGTCTATCTCGGCGTGTCGTCGGCGTTCCAGGCGAAGGACAAGGGCGTGATCGCGCCGTACAAGCCCGCGCACTGGAACGACATCCCCGCGAACCTGAAGGATCCGCAAGGCTACTGGTTCGCGATCCACTCGGGCACGCTCGGCTTCTTCGTGAACAAGGACGCACTCGACGGCAAGCCGGTGCCGCGTTCGTGGGCCGACCTGCTGAAGCCGGAATACAAGGGCATGGTCGGGTATCTCGATCCGTCGAGTGCATTCGTCGGCTATGCGGGCGCGGTCGCCGTGAACCAGGCGCTCGGCGGCAGCCTCGACAACTTCAAGCCGGCGCTCGACTGGTTCAGGAAGCTGAAGGCGAACGCGCCGATCGTGCCGAAGCAGACCGCGTATGCGCGCGTGCTGTCGGGCGAGATTCCGATCCTGCTCGACTACGACTTCGACGCGTATCGCGCGAAGTACAAGGACAGCGCGAACGTCGAGTTCGTGATTCCGAAGGAAGGCACGATCGCGGTGCCGTACGTGATGAGTCTCGTGAAGGGCGCGCCGCACGACGCGAACGGCAAGAAGGTGCTCGACTTCGTGCTGTCGGACGAAGGCCAGAAGCTGTGGGCCAATGCGTACCTGCGACCGGTGCGCGCGCAGACGCTCAGCGCGGACATCGCGTCGAAGTTCCTGCCGGCGAGCGAATATGCCCGCGCGAAATCGGTCGACTTCGGCAAGATGGCGGCCGGCCAGCAGGAATTCGGCCAGCAATACCTGCAGGTGATGCAGTAAGCAGCCGGACGCCATCGATGCTCGACCTGACTTTCCCGCTGCGCTGGCGCGTCGCGCTCGTCGCGCCGGCGCTCGCGGTGTTCGCCGCGTTCTGGCTGCTGCCGATGGCGGCGCTCGTGCAGGTGTCCGCCGACGGCGCGTTCTTCTCGCACTACGCGGCGCTGCTCGGCAATGCGCGCTACATGAAAAGCCTGGGCGAGACCGTCGCGCTGTCCGCGGGCGTCACGCTCGCGACGCTCGCGCTGTCGACGATCTCGGGCCTCCTGCTCGCCCGCCGCGAATTCGCGGGCAAGCGCGTGCTGCTCGCGCTGCTCACGTTCCCGCTCGCGTTCCCCGGCGTCGTCGTCGGCTTCATGGTGATCATGCTTGCCGGCCGGCAGGGGCTGATCGGCATGCTGTCCGCGAAGCTCACCGGCGACAAGTGGGTATTCGCGTACTCGGTCACGGGCCTGTTCATCGGCTACCTGTACTTCTCGATTCCGCGCGTGATCGTCACCGTGATCGCGGCGGCGTCGAAGCTCGACGCGTCGCTCGAGGAAGCCGCGCGTTCGCTCGGCGCATCGCCGTGGCGCATCTTCGTCGACATCGTGCTGCCCGCGCTCGCGCCGGGCCTGATCGCGGCCGGCGCGATCTGCTTCGCGACCGCGATGGGCGCGTTCGGCACCGCGTTCACGCTCGCCACCGACCTGAACGTGCTGCCGATGACGATCTATACCGAGTTCACGCTGAACGCGAACATCGCGACGGCGGCCGGCCTGTCGATCGTGCCCGGCGATGACCTGGTCGGCGCCGATATAGGTCATCGCCATCAGGCTGCCGCCGGAATTCATCAATGGCTCGGCAAGCTTCGCCATCCTGATGAACGAATGGCAGGAGG
>NZ_JAAGPG010000573.1:0-4990 GCF_017104665.1 Burkholderia sp. Se-20378
TGCCCCGCGAGCTCGTGGCCGACTACTTGTCCGGCGTGCTGATCGGCCACGAGCTCGCGGGGCTGGCGGCCGACGACGGTGGGCCGGGCGGTGCGGCCCGCGATCAGGCGCTGCGACCAATGTTGATCGGCGACGCCGCGTTGTGCGCGCGTTACCGGCATGCGGCATCGCTGTTCGGCTGGCCGCCCGTCGACACGATCGACGGTGCGGCGGCAGCCGGCCTGTGGGTGCTGGCCGAGCGGGCGGGGCTGCTGCCCGCGGCAAGCGAGGAGGGGGCGCCGGTTCGTCTCGACGAACCGGCTGCCGGAATGAGCGGCCGGCATCAGGATCGACCTGCGGTCGACTCGATGCCGGATCACGAATGCCAAATTTCGGGAGACTGACTTTGAAACACTGGAAGATTGTCGCAGCGCCGCTGATCGGCGCGCTCGCAGCATGCGGTGGTGGAGAATCGGCGGACGGCGTCGCGGCCGGGCAGCAGTTGGCTGCTTCGCCTGCGGTTGCGGCCGAAAAGACGGCCGATGACGTGCCCGGCACGCTGCATGTCGACTGCTCGCTCGGCTCGAACGGAACGGGATCGACTGCGACGCTGGGCTCCACCGCGAATCCGATCCACGATCTCGCGACGTTGAACCGGATCGTGCTCACCCCCGGCATGCACGTGCGCTTCAAGCGCGGCACGACCTGCGACGGCAGCTTTACGCCCGCACCGGGCAGTACCGGCGCGGCCGGTGCGCCGATCGTCGTCGACGCGTACGGCGACCCGAAGGCGCCGCGCCCCGTGATCGCGGCCGGCTGCACCGACGCGACGGCCGACCCCGACCAGTCGATCACCGAGCAGCACAAGACGCCGAGCGGGTTCAGCGGCTATTACTCGCTGTGCAAGTCGGACAACCCGACCGTGAACCGCGCGGCCATCTCCCTCTACAACACCCAGTACTGGGAAATCCGCTCGCTCGAGCTGACCAACGATGCGACCACGCCCGGCGGGCGCCTCGGGCTGTACGTGCGGCTCGAGGATTACGGCACGGGCAGTCACTATCACGTCGACGACGTGTACGTGCATCACGTGCGCGGCTATCTGAAGGACGTCGCGAGCAATTCGGTCGGTTCGTACAAGACGACCGGCGGGATGCTGTTCGAGGTGACTCGCGACAACGAACTCGTCGGCACGAAGGAGAAGCGCACCGGCTTCGACGACATCGCGGTCGAGAACAGCGAGATCTACAACGTCGACGCGGTGGCGCTGTCGACCCGGTCCGCGTGGATGTGCCGGGAAGGCGGCGCGCCGTGCGGCGACTATCCGCCGTACAAGGGCAACTCGGCCTACCTCACGAATCCGGCCACGCAGGCAGCGACGGACTATTTCCCGATGACGCGCGTCGTGTTCCGCAACAACCTGATCCACAACGTCGGCGGCGACGGCATCATCGTCCGCACGGCCACCGCGCCGCAGGTCGAGGCGAATCACCTGTACGACGTCTGGATGCGGGCGCCGGGCAACAGCGCCGGTGCCTGGGCGATCAACACCGACGATGCGCTGTTCCGCTACAACGAAGTCAACGGCGTGCGGCTGCAGAACAATATCGAGGCCGGCGACGGGATGGCGTTCGACGCCGATCTCGGCACGCGCAACACGCGCGTGGCCGCGAACTTCAGCCACGACAACGACGGCGGGCTGATGCTGTTCTGCGGATGCGGTTCGGACGGACTGGGCCACGTCGCGCAGGAAACCGGCGCGATCGTCGAGAACAACCTGAGCCTGAACGACAAGCGGCGGATCGTGTCGGCCGCGGGCTCGGCCGATTCCGTCGTGCGCGACAACGTCGTGATTACGCGCACGCCGGGCCTGGTCACGCCGATCGTCGAGAACCTCAGCTACGCGAACGCATTCCAGGTGACGGGCAACCGGTTCTACAACGCATCGGACAGCGGCGCGATCTTCCGGACGAAGAACGCGCAAGGCAGTTACGCGAACATCGTGTGGAGCGGCAACACGTACTTCGGCTATGCGGCGGATCCGGAATTCACCGGGCCGAACTATCGTCACGGCGCCCAGCCCGATACGGTGCAGCCGTTCGCGGGCCAGGACGTGGACGCGGTCGCCGGCGCGTGGCTGCGGGACAGCGGGTTCGACAAGCACAAGTACCGCGCACCGCACGCACGATGACGTCAAGGCCGCCGGCGCGGGGCGGCGCCCTGCGTCGGCGGGTCGCAGCCTGGATGCCGGCGCGACTTGATCGCCATCAACATTCGAACCCGTCATCCGCCGATGATGGTGACAAGGCCGCGCGCGATCAGACGCGCGGCAACTCACCCCAGCGAGGTTCGTATGTACGAGAAGATCATGGTGGCCGTCGACGGCAGCGCTTCATCGAAACAGGCGCTTGCCGAGGCAGTGAAGGTCGCGCTGGCAGGCGACGCACACGTCAGCGTCGTGTATGTGGTGGACAAGTCGGTGCTGTTCACTTACGCGGGCCGTTTCGATCCGCACGCGCTGGTCGAGGAAATTCGTGACGACGGGCGCAAGGTGTTGCGCGAAGCCGAGCAGATCATCGCGCTGGCCGGTGCGAAGGGCGAGGCCGAACTCGTCGAGACCGAAAGCATCGGCGAGGACATCGCGGAGCGCCTGCAGCGCTACGTGAAGGAATGCGGGATCGACCTCGCGGTGGTCGGCACGCACGGGCGGCGCGGTATTCGGCGCGTATTGCTCGGCAGCGTGGCCGAGCGTTTCGTGCGCGGCTCGAAGTGCCCGGTGCTGCTGATTCGCGGCGACGATGATGACGTCGCGGCTGCCGCTGCGGCTGCTTAACGCGGCGGGCGTGCGATGATACGTCGCCAGTACCGGATCGTCGTCGCGGCGATCGCCGTGTTCGTGTCGCTCGCGGGCATGATGGCCGTCGTGTCGGGGTTGCTGTTCGACAACGCGATGGCGCTGCGCGGCGGCGCGATCGCGCTGGTCGTCGGCGTGGCGGGCTTTGTCGTGATGCTCAACCCGGGCGCGAAAGGCGAGGAGTGATGCGGGCGGCCCCGCACGGCTTCCTGAGTTCGACCGTGCCGGAGGCAGCCGGCCACCGCTGCCCGCATGACCGGCGACAGCCGCGGCTGCGCCGTTGCTCCACTTACTCGCTGGCGGTACCCGGCGCCTTCGTGCCGTCCTGCCCGATCTGAATCGCCAGCCGCTTCAACGTTTCCGCCAGCTCCCCGTTCTTCGGGTGAACCTTCCGCGCCTGCGTGAACACATCGCGTGCTTCATCCTGACGGCCCAGTTTCCACAGCACTTCGCCCTTGTGCGTCAGCCCGGTCGCATAGGCTTCGCTTGCGTCCTTGTCCGTGTCGCCGTCCTTCGCGAAGATCGCGATCGAGCGGTCGAACCACGTCAGCGCTTCGTCGTTGCGGCCGAGGCGATACAGCGCCCAGCCCTTGCTGTCGAGCGCATACGCGTCGTTCGGCGATTCTGCGAGATGCGTGTCGATCATCGCGAGCCCGCGCTCGACTGCGACGCCGGCGTCGGCGAGCCGGTAGCCGATGTCGTTCAGGCGATCGTCGGGAATCCTGTCGAGATCGAGCGCGGCGGCCACGCGCCCCTCGTCGTGTTCGGCGATCGCGAGCGACAGCAGCTTGGCGACGATCTGCTGCCGCAATTCGCTGCTGATCCGGTTGCCGTTGGCGACCAGGCTGCCGAGGTATTGCGTGTACAGGTCAGGCGCGCCCGGGGTGTTCGCGCCGTTCGCGATGGTCAAGCCCGGGCCTGCGCACCAGTCGGTGTCGGCCGACCCGGCCAGCGTGCCGGCGTAAAGATTGACGTTTCGCGGCGTGTGCGATTGCGCGTAGTAGGTGTAGCCGTTCGCATCGGAATAGCCGCACGCCAGATATTCGTTCTCCACGTCCAGCACGTACGGGAAATGGCCGATCGGTGCCGAGCCGCCCGGCTCGACCAGCCGGAACGATTCGCCCAGCTCGCCGTCGCCGACGATCGGGTTGAACACCCATTGCTTCTCCGGATGCAGCTTCGGCAGCCGGACCCGGGCGGTGCGCCCGGCCGCGTCGGTCGTGCCGAAGATCACGCTGTCATGCTCTTCCGGCTTGACGGGCAGCCCCGCGATGACCTGACCGGGCAGGAACAGCCGGTAGCGCGCATACGGCAGCGGCTGGTGCGTGGCGGGGTCGCGCAGCACGAACTGGTGAACGTAAGCGCCTTTTCCGAACGACGCCGTCGGCGCGACGTAGTTGCGCGCGTAGGCGGCGGGCAGGGCGGTGCAGCTCAAGGCCGCGGCAACGAGCGCGGCGAGAAGGCGGGATGTCATGAATTTGCGGTTCTTGTTGGTAAAGGTGTTATTGACCGACGGCCGGAAATGCATTGAACGAACCGCGCGACCGTCGATATTCCGATGCAGATACCGATATGGATGGTTGGATCGTCCAGTGCAATTCAATGCGGATCTCGCCCGCCGCAATGTGATGCGGGGAAGCGGTGAGCGGATCACGCAGGAATGCAGTGCGGAGCATAACAGGCCGTGTCGGACGTCTCGCTCGTGCACGCGTATCTCGCCGGAAACGCCACGCACGCCGTATCCGGCCACGCGCGCTTCTGTCAAACTTGCGCCCATGAACCCGCGCCTAGCCTCACCGCCTTCCCCCGATTCCACACCTGCGCCCGCAGGCTTTCCCGACGCCGACGAACTGGCCGCGCTGCGTGCGTGGTACGCGGGCATGACCGTGCGTCAGGCCGTCGAGCGCTACCTGCCCGACCGGCTAGGCGAAGGGCGTTCGGCGCGTGGCGTGATCGGCGGCATCCGGCGCCGCCTCGTGCGCGTCGCGCGACAGGTCGGCCGGCTCGATCTTGCGGAGCGGCTCGGTCATCCTGACGGCGAGCGTATGCGGGAGGCGAAGGCGGCCGCCGAAGCGATCGGCCTGCTGCGTCATGCACGCGCGCCGGTCCCGCAGATCAGCGACGACGTCGGCCAGTGGCTGCCTGCGCGCGCGGAGG
>NZ_JAAGPG010000574.1:0-233 GCF_017104665.1 Burkholderia sp. Se-20378
TATTTAGTCGGTGTTGTGCCTCGTGTTGCTGCGCATGGTGATCTTGGGAGTATGTTGGACTGTGTGGGTATCACGGCATGTAGGTCGAGCAGTACGTGGGTGACGACGACGATGTTGTGTAGGGTGTCTACGTACGTAGTACTGGCGATGACAACGAAGGAAACCTGATCTGTATATTATGTGAGTTGCATACGGTGACGTCTCTATTCTTTTTTTTTTTTTTTTTTTTTTCT
>NZ_JAAGPG010000575.1:0-4985 GCF_017104665.1 Burkholderia sp. Se-20378
TTGCCGGGCGACACCGCATTCACGCGAATGCCGGCCTTCGCATACTCGATCGCGAGCGACTTCGTCGCCGCATTCAATCCGCCTTTCGTCAGCGATGCGAGCACCGACGGCACGTTGCTGTTCGCGTGATCGATCAGGCTCGTCGTGATGCTGACCACGTGGCCGCTGCCGTGCTTCTGCATCGCGGCGATCGCATGCTGCGTGACGTGGAAGAAACCGTTCAGGTTGACGCTCGTGATCTGCGCGTAGTCGTCCGCGGTGTACTGCGTGAACGGCTTCGCGATGAAGATGCCCGCGTTGTTGACGAGCGTGTCGACGCGGCCGAAGCGTTCGATGGCGGCATCGACCACGCGCCGTGCGACGGCCGGGTCGCCGATGTCGCCCGCGACGGTGACGAGATCGGGATCGTTCGACGGCCCGATCGAACGTGACGTGGCGACGACGCGATGGCCGCGGGCCCGGAATGCGTCGACGGTTGCCGCGCCGATGCCTTGCGATGCACCGGTGACGATGATGACTTTGGATGCGCTCATGATTTGCCTCGATGGGTGATGGGTTCCCGGCTTCAGTGCCGACCGGATCGATGAATCCGATGGGCGAACTGTAGGCGTGCCGGTTGCAATCTCGAACACCCACCGTGGAGCAACAGTCTTGCGTCGCGGGAACAAATGCGGGGAGGGGCGGCGGACTGCGGTCAGCGCTGCCAATCAGGACGTTCGGTGGGGTTGCACGTCAAAGACTCGTCGCCCTTCCGCAGCGAGGGCATTTCGTTGCCGCGACGGTGTCGCGTGTCGGTCATACGAGGCTTCGACATTGCCCGACCTACGGCTCGCATGGTGACAGTTCGGCCGCCATGTCGACGAACCGAACCCGGATCGCTACTTCATTCGTGTAATCACGTGTAATCGCTTTCGACGTGCGCGCGGCATAACTTTGCTTCGAGCGGAGGGCTTTCGCGCAAGGCTCATCCACGAGGTCAATCGTCTTTTCCATTAGGAGCTTGAAATGCTGGAAAGAATCGTAGCAAAGCAGGCAATCGGCAGCCAACAAGGCCAAGACCGGAAATCCTGGAAAAACCCGCCGTTCAATACGAAAATCGCTTTCCCGGGCACGTTTTCGACCGCTCCCATCGTCGTCGTGACGGCCCTCCAGGACCCCAACGACGGAGCCTCTTATCCGGACACGTTCTCGGTGACGGTGACCAAGGTCACGACGACCGGATTCAACGTCAACATCACGCGCCAGGATGCGGTGTTCCCCGAATACTCGGGCAGCGATTGGGGGCAAAACCTCTACATCGCGTACATCGCCGAAGTTCCGAGCCAATAAGTCAACACACGCCGGCATCATGCGGCCGCCGTCTCCTTTCGAGTTGCGCCGGTTCCAAGACCGGAAGTTCGACCAGGGAGTACGGCGGCTGGCCAGCCGCCATCCACCGCGGCTGGCCGCCATCGGAACGGATTGCCGTGCAGCATGCCTCGAGCAGGGCGCTTGCGTCGGCGAGCGCGATTGAGGCAGTCACGGTGCGTCGCTTGTCATGTGCCGCACACAAGGCTCACGACGCAGATCCCGTGGCCCTGATCCCGGAAGGATCGAGCGTCGAAAGCCGGTGCGCTCACCCGTCGGCGAAGGAGTGCCGGCGCCGACGGCATGCACGGATGCTCCAGTCTGTCCGCCGGATCGGCTGCGTCCAGTGGCCAACCGCCGCTACTCGTATGCCGGCGATATCGATTAGCCATTCTAAACATGGGCTCACGGCACGCCTGAGAAGGGTGCAATGGTGAAACTGCGCCGCTTGCGCCCGCTCTTATCGTCAGGAAAGTCGAAACATGACAAGCACTCTGCACATTCCGGCTGGCTATTTGACGCTGGGCCTGGACTCCACCGGCGCTGTCGTCGAACTCGTCGATTCCCGCAGCGGCCACGACTTCATTGCGCCCGGGAAATCCGTCCCGTTCGTCAGTCTCGTGATCGACCGACAACAGGTGATGCCCACTGGCGTCCGATGGTCCGCCGCTGACAGCACGCTCTACTTCGTGAGCGAGACGCGTCTCGGATTCGAGGCCGACGTCCGCGTCCTGCAGAAGAACGGTTACGCCACCTTTGAAGTCACCCGGGTGTTCATCACCGCCGGCAGCGACGTTCAGACGCTGCTGTGGGGGCCGTTGCCCATCGCGATCAACCAGACCGTCGGCGAAGCCGCAGGCGTGGTGCGCAACAACGATTTCGCGATCGGCCTCAAGCCGCTCAACGACCGCACCGAAGGCGCGTGGCCCAAGGAATATCCGCAATACGGCTGGGAAAGTGACGTCGACCCCAATCCGTACCTGCTGCATGTAGCGCCCATGGAACCGTGGAGCGTGGCCGCCAAGACTTCGTGGGGGGCCGTGCTGCGTGCCTTTACTTTTGACTATACGCGCCGGCGTGAGCGGCTCAACCCCACCGGCGCGCCGATTCCGCTCGGTCCGCTCGACAGCAACGGCACGGTAATCGGATCGAAAATTGCGCTATACGGTTGCGAACCGGATCTCGTCACGACCGTGCTGTCGTTCATCGCGTCGGGCGAGCACCTTCCGTATCCGACCCAGAACGGCCAATGGCAGAAAGTCGCCCAGGCCAGCAGCCAGTCGTTTCTTGTGCTGACCAATCTCGCCATCGACAATGTCAACCACGCTGCCAGCTTCGCCAAAAGCGCGGGCATCCAATACATCTACTCGCTTCCGCCGGACTGTCGCGGGCCGTGGGCATACACCGGCCATTATCGGTTCGACGGCAGCTTCGGCGGCAGCGACGACCACGCTGCACGCCTCGTGGCCATTGCAAAGGAGCGCGGTGTCCGCGTCGGCGTTCATACCATGTCGGACTTCATCAGCACCGGCTCCGACCGCGCCATCGACCCCTACGTTTCGCCGATCCCGGACCCGCGTTTGGCCACGGGCCCGCAAGCCGCGTTGTCCCGGCCCTTGAGCAAGTTGGACACGGCGCTCTACTTGCCCGTACCCGGACCCGCGCAGGCCGCGATCAACAAAAAAATGCTGCGCGTGGGCGACGAATTCATCTCGTTCGACAGCTTCCAGAAGATCGGCACGGTATGGCAAGTCAGCGGGCTGCAGCGAGGCCTATGGGGCTCCACCGCGGCCGCAGCCGAGCGCGGGACGCCCGTTGCGCGGGTGATCGTGAACGAGTACGACGGGGCCACCGGCGGCCTCGGCATCATCGACGAGATTGCCGACCGGCTGGGGGCCCTGCGAAACGACGTCGGCATCCGGTCCCACTCGTTTGACGGCGTGGAATCCGCCAGCCTCTCCGGCTGGGGCAGCTTCGGCATTGCCCGGTTGATCAACGGCACCTACGCGACCCATACCGGGCACGATGGTTACATCAGCGAAACCAGCCGGATGACCTCGAATGCGTGGGACGTGCTGACCCGCGCGAGTTGGGGCGATCCGATGGGTCAGATGCTCCGCAACAATGACTTCTACCAGGCCAACTACCTGCCGGGCATGCTTGGGTGGCTCAATCTCACAGGCGTCTGGACGCTCGACGCCGACACCCAGTTCCAGATCGAAACCCAGCTCGCACGCGGCGCGGGGCTCAACGCCGGCACCGGTTTCTGGTTCACGATGGATAGCCTGTCCTCGGACAATTCACTGACATCCCAGATTCTCGAGAAAATCAAGCAGTGGGAAACGGCCAGAAATCTGGGCGCCTTCACCGAGAAGCAGAAGTTCGAGTTCCTCGATCTGAAGACGCACTGGACCCTGACGGTCGTCCGTCCCGGGCAGAGCTGGTCGTTACAGCAGTTGACATCCGACGGCACGCCGTTCGGCGAGCCGCAGACCGTATCGGCGCCGACGCCGCAACTGAGCCCCGCGGTTTTGCCGGATGCCGCGCGAGGCACGCTCTACGAAGCGAGAGTCACGACGAATACGCCTGCGACACTCCATTTTGCGGTGACCGGCGGGGCGTTGCCTCCCGGTCTGCTACTCAACCCGGACACCGGCGGGATCGTCGGGACGCCCGGCAACGCCGGGAGCTACTCCTTCACCGTCACGGCCACCAATGACGGGGGACTGGCTGACGCGCGAGCCGCTTACACGATCAAGGTGCGCTGAAGTATCGCCCCCGTTCGGCGGTTTCGCGGGCCTTCACGCCTGCATTCCGGACGCGCGTCGCGGCAGCTGTGCGGCGCGCGTTGCTCAGGCGACGCCTGCGGATTCGTCGCGTGACGAGCCGATTCGTCTGCTACGGAACACGCAGTTGGACAAAGTGACGACGATGTTCGGATAACTTTTCTTATCACAACAGCATGATTGGAAATCCAAACTCGCCGTTTCGAAAACGTGTCTGACGTGCAATGTCCGGGCCGCCCCCTCGTGCGATTCGAGGAGCAGGGAAGCGAGCGCACGCTGCGTACGTCCTCAATCCGTCGCGTCGATCCGTGCCAGCAACACCGTCAACACATCGGCCGTCGCGCGTGCGACACCCTGCGAAGTCGTGTCGACGAGCGCATGCGCACATTCGCGATACAGCGGGTCGCGCAAGCGGTACAACGCAGCGAGCGTCTGCCGCGGGTCGGCCACCTGCAGCAACGGCCGGCGCGTGTCGTCGCGCGTGCGGCGCCACAGCGCATCCGGATCCGCATGCAGGTAGATCACGCAGCCGCGCTCGTTCAGGCGCGCGCGGTTGCGCGGATTCAGCACCGCCCCCCCGCCGGTCGCCACGACAACATTCGGGCGCTGCGTCAGTTCATCGACGATCTGCATTTCGAGCAGACGAAAGCCGCTTTCGCCGACCTTGTCGAACAGCACAGCGACGGAATGGCCGGTGCGCCGCTCGATCTCGTCGTCGCTGTCGACAAACGTCCAGCCGAGCGATGCCGCGAGCGCGCGGCCGAGCGTCGATTTGCCTGCGCCCATCATGCCGACCAGGAATGCGCGGGCGGGCAGGGCGCACGCGTCGGCCGCCGCGACGACGGCGCTCAC
>NZ_JAAGPG010000576.1:0-232 GCF_017104665.1 Burkholderia sp. Se-20378
TACTATGTAGCGCGCGTACCGAAAGTGTCGGGGACATGGTGACTGAGACTATCGTGGCGTGGCAAGCACGACAGAAAGCTACACCACTGATGCTGCTGAGTTACGCTCTGGATCTGCTAACGGACGACGACTAGTCTGGGTCAATCTGTATGAACGTTGACATAATTGACACAATGTTGCTACTTATTTCAATGGCAACTAACGTTACGTAGTGTTCATTTTTTTTTTTTTT
>NZ_JAAGPG010000577.1:0-4981 GCF_017104665.1 Burkholderia sp. Se-20378
TACGCGAGCAGCGTGTCGGCCGCCGCGCGCATCGCAGGATCGAGCGCATCGAGCCGCGTGTGCAGCACGTCGAGCGCATGCTCGAACGACGCGATCGCGTCCGCGCACCAGCCGTCGACGTGTTCGGGCGTCGCATGCTCCGGCGCGAACGCCGGATCGTCGGACGGCTGCGCGAGCGCGACGTGCAACTGGCCGAGCCGCGTGCCGATGATCCCCGCGAACGCCGCATAGCCGAGCAGCGCGTCGGGTTCCTCGTCCGTTTCGTCGGTCTCTTCTTCGTCGGCGGCCGGCAGTGCGAGCTCGTCCACCGCGCGCCGCAGGAAGTCGAACGAACGCGTCCACGCGTCGCCCTGGTTGTCGACGTAGCGCTGCAGGATCGCGACCGTATGCGGCGTGCCGTCCGGATCGACGTGCACGACTTCGCCCGCGAGCGTCGCGGTGTTCGGGTAGCCGATCCGCGTCAGGTACCGGCTCATTTCCGCTTCCGGATGCACGCCGTGCGCGACCTTGCGCACCAGTTTCAGCACGATCGCGTCGCCGATCACGAGCGAGCTGTTGCTCTGCTCGGCCGCGAGCCAGCGCACGTCGGCGTCGTCGCCGGGATCGAGCACGGCGAGCGCGTCTTCCGGCAGGAACACGAGCCGGCCGTCATCGGAGGTCGGCACCGTCGCGCCGTCGCGCAGCTTGCGCAGCATCCCGTGTGCGAACGCCGGCAGCGCGAACGCGTCGGTCAGGTAGCCGACCGAATGGCCGCGCCGCACGCGCGCCAGCGCGAGCTGCGCGAACAGCGGCTGCGAGGTTTCACCGCCCCACGCGGCCGCGAGCGGCACGACGTAGCGTTCGACGTCGCCCGGCGCATCGGATTCGACCCAGGCCTCCGCATACTGGAACGGTTCGCCCGGCACCGGCGTGACGACGTTCAGCCGGGCCGCGCCGATCGCACGGTCCTTCGACGCGAACCAGCGCCGCCGCGCGAGCCACGACGGCAACGCATCGTGCGCGAGCACGTGCAGCTGTTCGATATCCGGCCGCGCATCGCCGCGCCGCATCACGAGCGTCACGTATTCGGGCAGCGGCTCCGCATGGGGCTGCCGCCACGACGGCTCGCGGCCGTGCTCGGCCAGTACGAACCACAGGAATCCGTACGGCGGGAAGGTGAGGAGATACGGGAGCTGGCCGATCGGCGGAAACGGCGAATCCGACGTCATCTCGATCGGCACGCGGCCCGCGAATTCGGACAGGTCGAGCTCGACGGCCTGCGACGCACGCGACAGGTTCGCGACGCACAGCACCGGATCGTCGCCGTCCAGCTCGCGCAGGTACGCGAGCACCTTGCGGTTTTCCGGGCGCAGGAAGCGGATCGTGCCGCGCCCGAACGCCTGCGACGCGCGGCGCGTCGACAGGATGCGGCGCGTCCAGTTCAGCAGCGAATGCGGGTCGCGCGTCTGCGCCTCGACGTTGACCGCGTCATAGCCGTACAGCGAACCCATCACCGGCGGCAGCACGAGCAGTTCGGGGTCGGCGCGCGAGAAGCCGCCGTTGCGGTCCGACGACCACTGCATCGGAGTGCGTACGCCGTCGCGGTCGCCGAGGTGGATGTTGTCGCCCATCCCGAGCTCGTCGCCGTAGTAGATCACCGGCGTGCCCGGCATCGACAGCAGCAGCGAGTTGATCAGCTCGATGCGGCGCCGGTCGCGTTCCATCAGCGGCGCGAGCCGGCGCCGGATGCCGAGGTTCAGCCGCGCGCGCCGGTCGCTCGCATAGGTCTGCCACAGCAGGTCGCGCTCGGAGTCGGTGACCATCTCGAGCGTCAGCTCGTCGTGGTTGCGCAGGAACACGGCCCACTGGTTGCTCGGCGCGAGTTCCGGCGTCTGCCGCATGATGTCGACGATCGGGAAGCGATCCTCGCTCGCGATCGACATGTAGATGCGCGGCATCAGCGGGAAGTGGAACGCCATGTGGCATTCGTCCTCGTCGCCGAAATATTCCTGCACGTCTTCCGGCCACTGGTTCGCTTCGGCGAGCAGCATCCGGTTCGGATACTCGGCGTCGATCGTCGCGCGAATTCGCTTCAGGATCGCGTGCGTTTCGGGCAGGTTTTCGTTGTTGGTGCCCTCACGCGCGACGAGATACGGCACGGCGTCGAGCCGCAGCCCGTCGATGCCGAGGTCGAGCCAGAAGCGCATCACCTGCATCACCTCGCGCACGACGGCCGGGTTGTCGAAGTTCAGGTCCGGCTGGTGCGAATAGAAGCGGTGCCAGTAGTACTGGCCGGCGACCGGGTCGTGCGCCCAGTTCGACGTTTCCGTATCGAGGAAGATGATCCGCGTGCCCGCGTATTTCGTGTCGGTGTCGGACCACACGTAATAGTCACGGTGCGTCGAACCCGGTTTCGCGCGGCGCGCGCGCTGGAACCACGGATGCTGGTCCGACGTGTGATTGATCACGAGCTCGGTGATCACGCGAATGCCGCGCGCATGTGCTTCGCGGATGAAGCGCCGCACGTCGGCCAGCGTGCCGTAGTCGGGATGCACGTCGCGGTAGTCGGCGATGTCGTAGCCGTCGTCGCGGCGCGGCGACGGGTAGAACGGCAGCAGCCAGATCGTGTCGACGCCGAGTTCGGCGATGTAGTCGAGCTTCGCGATCAGGCCGGGGAAATCGCCGATGCCGTCGTTGTTCGAGTCGTAGAACGACTTCACGTGCACCTGGTAGATGATCGCGTCCTTGTACCACAGCGGATCGTCCGCGCAGAGCGCCGGTGCGCGGCGGCGTGCACGGCGCCGACGCGGTGTGCCGGCCGGCGCCAGCGACGGGAATTGCGCGCGGCGTACGTCGTCGAGGGAATCTTCGCGTTTCATCATCCGTGCCCTCCCGAAGGTGACCGGGCATCGCCCGGTTCGCGCGCCGCCGCCCGCGCGGCGCCTGGATGCGGCGTGAGCCGCCAGATCGCATACGGCCGCACGTGCGGATCGAGCGATACGTACTGGCGATGCCCGCGCCAGGTTTCCGCATGCGTGGCGTCCTGCTCGAGCGCGTCGAGCGGTTCGCCGTCGACGAGCCCGAAGCCGCGCCACAGCGACGCATCGAGCGTGAAGTTCGCGACTTGCGGATGCCACGGGTCGGTGCTGATCGCGACGACGACCACGCTGTCGAACGCCGGCGTCGCCTTCACGAACACGAGCACCGTGTCGTTGTCCGCATCGGCGAACGTGAGGCCGAGATGCGTCTGCAGCGCCGGGTGAGCGCGCCGCGCGCGGTTCAGCCGCGCGACCTCGGCGCCGATATGCGCGGCCTTGCTCCAGTCGCGTGCACGCAGCTCGTACTTCTCCGCGTTCGCGTATTCCTCGCTGTCCGGCAGCGGCGCCGATTCGCCGAGCTCGAAGCCCGAGTACAGGCCCCATGACCCGGCCAGCGTCGCCGCGAGCGCCGCGCGGATCACGAACTGCGTGCGCGGCGCATTCTGCAGGTGGCGCGGGTTGATGTCGGGCGTGTTGACGAAGAAGTTCGGCCGGAAGAATTCGCGCGCGGGGCCTGTCGTGAGCTCGGTCAGGTAGTCGATGAATTCGCGCTTAGACTCGCGCCACGTGAAGTACGTGTACGACTGCGAGAAGCCGACCTTCGCGAGCCGATACATCATGCCCGGCCGCGTGAACGCTTCGGACAGGAACACGACGTCCGGATGCCGGCCGCGCACGTCGCCGATCATCCACGCCCAGAACGGCAGCGGCTTCGTGTGCGGATTGTCGACGCGGAAGATCCGCACGCCGGCATCGACCCAGAACAGCACCGCGTCGCGCAGCGCGAGCCACAGGTCGGGCAGCGCGTCCGGTGCGTAGAAATCGGGGTTCACGATGTCCTGGTAGCGCTTCGGCGGATTTTCCGCGAAGCGCAGCGAGCCGTCCGGCCGCCACGCGAACCAGCCCGGATGCGCGGCGAGCCACGGATGATCGGGCGAGCACTGGATCGCGAAATCGAGCGCGATCTCGAGCCCGTGGCCGCGCGCGGCATCGACCAGCGCGCGGAACGAATCGAGCGTGCCGAGCTGCGGGTGCACGGCCGTGTGGCCGCCGTCCGGCGAGCCGATCGCGTACGGGCTGCCGACGTCGTCGGGGCCGGCCTTCAGGCTGTTGTTGCGTCCCTTGCGCGCGGTCGTGCCGATCGGGTGGATCGGCGGGAAATACAGCACGTCGAAACCCATGTCGCGGATGCGCGGCAGGTGCGCGATCACGTCGTCGAACGTGCCGTGCCGGTGCGGGTCGTCGCTTGCCGAGCGCGGAAACATCTCGTACCAGCTGGAGAAGCGCGCCGCGCGGCGCTCGACGTCGACCGGGTAAGTCGTTTCGTCGTGCGTGACGAACGGGCGATAGCGCAGCGCCGCGAACGCATCGGTAAGCGGCGCCGCGCCGAGCTGCGCGAGCCGCGCGTCGGCCGGCGCGTCCTTGAATTCGGCGATGCGTTGTTTCATCTGCGTGAGCGCGCGCGCATCGAGTGGATCGGCGAGCTTGAGCGCGGTCGCGAGCAGCAACTGCGCTTCGCGCAGTTCGAGCGTCACGTCCTGGCCGGCCGCGTGTTTTTTCGCGACATCGTGGACGAGCGACGCCCAGTCGTCGCGCCACGCGAGCACGCGAAATTCGTGGCGGCCGAGCCGGTCGAGCGTCACGCGCGCGTGCCAGCCGTCGTTCGGTTCGGCTTCGAACGGGATTTCGCGCCAGTCGTCGTCGCCGGCGGCGCGCCACTGCAGCGCGGCCGCGAGATGCGCGTGCCCGTCGGTGAAGATCGACGCGTGGACGACGAGCGTCTCGCCGATCACGCGCTTGACCGCGAAGCGGCCGCCGTCGACCGACGGCTCGACGCGCTCGATTGCGCCGAAGATCGACTTGCCGGCCGTGTCGAACATCTCGATGCGCACGGTATCGCCGTAGCGCATGAACTGGGTCTGCGGCGCGCCGTGCTCGATCGTCTCGAGGCAGCGCTTCTCGGC
>NZ_JAAGPG010000578.1:0-5246 GCF_017104665.1 Burkholderia sp. Se-20378
TACCGCAGCGTCGCGGCGCGCGCGTTCATCGAGCGTGCGCTCGCGTATCGGGATCCGTCGGGAGGTTGACCGGTACGACCGGGCGGCGCGCGCGGCGGGGGGCCGCTCGCCCACCCGCCCGCGTTACGTGCGCGGCGTCGGGAAGAAGATGCCCGCGCGCTGTGCGGCGTTCGCGATGTGCGTTTCGATCGCAATGCCGGCGGCGGCCGCATCGCGCGCGATCAGCGCATCGACGATCGCGCGGTGCTCCTGCCACGTCGACAGCAGCAGCTCGCGCCGGTAGAACGGCATGCGCTGGCTTTCCTTCATGATGTCCGCGCTGCTGCGCAGCACCGATTCGATCGCCGCGTTGCCGGCGAGATGGATGATCCGCATGTGGAAATCGAAGTCGAGCTGCGACGCCGCGTCGAGCGCGCTTTCGGTGAGCGCGACGTGCAGGTCGGCGAGGTTGTCCTCGAACCACGCGATGTCGTCGTCGCTGACGACGTGCGCGGCCATCCGCGCGGCGAACCCTTCGAGCGCATAGCGCATCTGGTACGTGTCGGGCGGCGACGACTGCTCGGCGAACCGCCACGCATGCGCGGCCGTGGCCTGCGCGCTTTCGACGTACACACCCTTGCCGGCGCGGATGCGCAGCATCCCGAGCGCCTCGAGCGTCGACAGCGCCTCGCGCAGCGACGCGCGGCTGATCTCCAGCTCCTCGGAGAGCTGGCGCTGGGCCGGCAGCAGGCTGCCGACCGGATACACGCCTGCCTCGATCCGGTCGCGGATCGTCGCGATGGCGGCGTCGGTCACGGTATGCGGAACGTTTTTCATGATGTGAACTTTGGCCGGTCTGACCGGCATTGTAATCCGCACGCAGGCGGTGCATGGCCGGCCTACGGGAAAGCCACGATCTGCCCCTGTCAGGTGCATCGAAACCAGGCGGGCAGGGGCGGGAAATCCCTATTTTGTCCGTCCTTGACTCCACTATATCGGCTTCCTACTATCCACCATAACATCACTGGTCTTACCAGTATGAACAGACGAAACTGCAACCGTTGGATCGGGAGAGCGCCGTGTCGAAATTCCTCAATTCGCTGTTTGGCCGAGTAGTCGTCGCACTTATCCTAGGGATCGCGCTCGGCGCGTTCTTCCCGCATTTCGCCGAGTCGTTGCGACCGCTCGGCGACGGCTTCCTGAAGCTCATCAAGATGGTGATCGGGCCGATCGTGTTCTGCGTTGTGGTCAGCGGGATGGCCAACGCGGGCGACCTGAAGAAGGTCGGCCGGGTCGGCCTGAAGGCCGTCATCTACTTCGAGATCATGACGACGCTCGCGCTCGGCATCGGCCTCATCCTCGCGTGGCTCACGCGCCCGGGCGTCGGGATGAACATCGACCTGCGCTCGCTCGACGCGTCGTCGCTCGCGTCGTACGCGAAGAACGCCGAAAGCCTGAAGGACACGGCCGGCTACCTGATGAAGATCATCCCCGAGACCGCGATCGACGCGTTCGCGAAGGGCGACATCCTGCAGATCCTCGTGTTCGCGGTGCTGTTCGGCTCCGCGCTGTCGCTGCTCGGCGACAAGGCACAGCGCGTCAACTCGCTGATCGAGGAACTGTCGCACGTGTTCTTCCGGATCATCGGCTTCATCATCAAGCTCGCGCCGCTCGGCGTGCTCGGCGCGATCGCGTTCACGACCGGCAAGTACGGCGTCGCGTCGCTCAAGCAGCTCGGCTATCTGGTCGCGGTGTTCTACCTGAGCTGCTTCGTGTTCGTCACGGTCGTGCTCGGCGCGGTGATGCGGCTCGCGGGCTTCTCGGTGTTCAAGCTGATCCGCTACCTGCGCGAGGAACTGTCGATCGTGCTCGGCACGGCGTCGTCGGACGCGGTGCTGCCGCAAGTGATGAGCAAGCTCGAATACATGGGCATCAAGGATTCGACGGTCGGCCTCGTGATCCCGACCGGCTATTCGTTCAACCTCGACGGCTTCTCGATCTACCTGACGCTCGCCGTGCTGTTCATCGCGCAGGCCACCAACACGCCGCTGTCGACGCATGACCTGATCGTCGTGCTGCTCGTGTCGCTCGTCACGTCGAAGGGCGCGCACGGGATCCCGGGCTCGGCGATCGTGATCCTCGCGGCGACGCTGTCGGCGATCCCCGCGATTCCGGTGCTCGGCCTCGTGCTGATCCTGCCGGTCGACTGGTTCGTCGGCATTGCCCGCGCGGTGACCAACCTGATCGGCAACTGCGTCGCGACGGTCGTCGTCGCGGTGTGGGAGAACGACATCGATCGTGCCCGCGCGAAACGCGTGCTGAACCGCGAGCTGCGCTACGTGCCGGCCGAAGAGGAAGACCGCGCGGCACCGGTCGCCGGCGACCAGGCTCACGCGCTCTGAGCGCACCCCCGCGCGGGGCGGCTTCCCCTGGTCATCCCGCGCAACCGAATTCATGTGGCCGGCGCCTCGATGCGCCGGCACGTCATCGAACCTCAGGAGACGACATGGCAGCCCCCATCCTCGATCCGAATGCGCCGGCCTTTACGCGGCGCTACATGAACCTCGCCGACCCGCGCCTCGGGGCGCAGGCGCTCTTTGCCAGCGACGAATTCTTCGCGCCGAAGGAGCGCATGCTGAATCCCGAGCCGGCCGTGTTCATTCCCGGCAAGTACGACGACCACGGCAAGTGGATGGACGGCTGGGAAACGCGCCGCAAGCGCACGACCGGCCACGACTTCTGCGTGGTGCGGCTCGCGCGGCCGGGCGTGATCTACGGCGTCGATCTCGATACGAGCCACTTCACCGGCAACTTCCCGCCGGCCGCGTCGATCGACGCGTGCGTCGCCGAAGGCGACACGCCGCCCGACGACGCGCAATGGCGCCCGATCGTCCCGGCGACGACGCTGCAGGGCAATTCGCATCACTACGTGAGCGTGGACGATGCGCAGCCCTATACGCACCTGCGCGTGAACCTGTACCCGGACGGCGGCCTCGCGCGACTGCGCGTGTATGGCCAGCCGCAGCGCGACTGGCGCCAGGTGCCGGCCGGCGAGCTGGTCGATCTCGCGGCGACCGAGAACGGCGGCTACCTGGTAGCGGCGAACAACCAGCACTTCGGCCCGGCGTCGCAGATGCTGATGCCGGGGCGCGGCGTGAACATGGGCGACGGCTGGGAAACGCGGCGTCGCCGCGAGCCCGGCAACGACTGGGCGATCGTCGCGCTCGCGCGGCCGGGCATCATCCGGCGCGTCGAGGTCGATACCGCGTTCTTCAAGGGCAATTTCCCCGACCGCTGTTCGCTGCAGGCTGCGCGGGTCGCCGGCGGCACCGACGATTCGCTCGTCACGCAGGCGATGTTCTGGGCCGAACTGCTCGGCGAGCAGAAGCTGCAGATGGACCACGTCCACACGTTCGACCAGCTCGCCGCGCTTGGCCCCGTCACGCACGTGCGTTTCAACATCTTCCCGGACGGCGGCGTGTCGCGCCTGCGTCTGTGGGGCGAGCCGGCTTGAACGAGGGCAACGACATGAGCGAATCCCACATCCTGCGCGTCGAGCGCCTGACGCGCGAAGCGTTCGCGCCGTTCGGCGACGTGATCGCGCTCGAAGGCGCGCGGCATTTTCCGATCAACGGCGGCACGACCGAGCGCTTCCACGATCTCGCGACGATCGACGTGTGCGCGGACGGCGGCCGCCCGCTCGTCAGCGTGTTCCGCGCGCAGCCGCGCGCGCTGCCGGTCGCGGTCACGCTGATGGAGCGCCATCCGCACGGCAGCCAGGCGTTCATCCCGCTCGCGGCCGTGTCGCGCTATGCGATCGTCGTCGCGCCGGCCGGCGAATTCCGGCCCGACGCGATGCGCGCGTTCCTCGCGGAAGGCTGGCAGGGCGTGAACTATGCGAAGGGCGTTTGGCACCATCCGCTGCTCGCGCTCGATGCGGTCAGCGATTTCGTGATCGTCGATCGCGGCGGCACGCAGCCGAACTGCGACGAGATCCCGCTCGAGCGCGCGTGGGCGCTCGAGTTCGAGCCGGCCTGCGCGGCCTGATGCAAGTGCAACGCCCGGCTTCGGCTGCCTGACGGTCGCCCGGGAGGGCGAATCGAAGGGTTTTCGAAAGCCTGGGCGCGCGACTCGCGCGGCGCCACGCCGCCGCTATCCCGAAAAGAACACGGCCCGGGCGGCGAGATGCCGTCCGGGCCGTGCTGCGTGTGCGGCGCGCGTGAATCAGTGCTTGCGGTGCGGGCAGTTCTCGGTCGTGCAGGAACCGTACATCGCGAGCGAGTGCTCCTGGAGCCGGAAGCCGCGCTCCTTCGCGATCGCCTGCTGGCGGCCTTCGATCTCGGCGTCGAAGAATTCCTCGACACGACCGCAATCGAGGCACACGAGGTGATCGTGGTGCGAGCCTTCGTTCAGTTCGAACACGGCCTTGCCGGATTCGAAGTTGCTGCGCGTGAGCAGGCCGGCCTGCTCGAACTGTGTCAGCACGCGGTAGACGGTGGCCAGCCCGATGTCGAGCTGCTCGTTGAGCAGGTTCCGGTAGACGTCTTCTGCCGTCAGATGGCGCACCGGGCTTTGCTGGAAGATCTCGAGAATCTTGAGGCGCGGTAGGGTGGCCTTTAGCCCGATATTCTTGAGATCCGTCGGATTGGTCATGGCTAGGCATCCCTAGAGTACAATGCAGGGCTTCAATGTTACCGGCTTTTCGCCGTTCCAGAAACACGCGCGGCCTGCACACGGGCCTGCACGGTGAGGGAAATGATTCCAGAATCTCTTTCGCACTTTCAGAGGAGCCGCATGCGGAGTGTCATCATCGCTGCCGCCGCCGTTGCCGCGCTGGCTGGTTGTTCGTCGTACGACAGCGTGACGCAGCGCATCGCGCAGAGCATCACCCCCTACCGGATTACCGTCGTGCAAGGCAACTTCGTGTCGCAGGAGAAGGCCTCGCAACTGCAGGTCGGCATGTCGCGCGAGCAGGTGCGCGCGCTGCTCGGCACCCCGTTGCTGGCCGACATGTTCCACGCCGACCGCTGGGATTACCTCTTCTACTTCAAGCGCGGCTCGACGGCAGTCGTCCAGCAGCGCGATCTCGTCGTGACGTTCTCGGGCGACCGCCTGGCGGGCTGGACGGGGGCGGACAACCTGCCTTCGGAACTCGACCTGCTGGCCGACATCGACGGCGACCGCGGCGGCAAGAAGGCGAAGGCGGCCGCAGCGGCGAAGAAGGCCGCCGAGGCAGCGGCAGCCGCGAGCGCCGCGCAAGCGGCAGC
>NZ_JAAGPG010000579.1:0-5188 GCF_017104665.1 Burkholderia sp. Se-20378
TCACCGTTGACCACGGACGTCTGCAGCGGATTGCCGGCCGGCGCTTCAACCGCGAAATACGCGGTCACGACCGCGCTGAACGTGTCGGGCGCGGTGAGTTCGGGCACGAGCGGCTGCGCGACCTCGGGCGGCACAGCCAGCACGACGGCGTCGCCCGGCGCGAGATCGATGCGCTCGCCGCCGACCGAAACCGCATCGACCGCATTGCCGTGCGCGCCGAATTCGAACGCGTCGAGCCGCGAGTTCAGCCGGATCTGCGCGCCGCCGTGCTGCAACATCCGCAGCGCCGGTTCGACGAATGCGCTGCCGAGGCCGTGGCGCGCGACGAGCGGACGGCAAGCGGGGCCGCCCGCGGAAAACGTGCTGCACAGCGCCGCGCGCGCGAGTTCGGCACTCGCGTGGCGCGGCTCGACGTTCAGCACACCGAGGAAATACGGCCGCAGCCAACGTTCCCACAGCAGGCCGTCGCATCGCATCGTCTGTGCGAGTGAACGGCCCATGCGCGCGAACGCGAGCGGGGCGAGCGCGAGGTAGTCGAGCGGCGTCGTGCCCGGCGCGCGCGACGCGGCATCGAACAGCCACGACGGCCAGCGCCCGTTGCCGAAGCGCAGCGTCCAGCGCTGCTGCGACGCGACGTCGACAACCGGAAATTCAGGCAGCGCGGGCCCCACGAGCTGGTCGGTCGCGCCGATCGCACGCAGGTAGCGCTGCGTCGCGGGCTGTCCCGCGAACACCGTGTGCAGCCCGCTGTCGAGCGTCGTGTTCAGCGTCCCGTCGAACCATGAGCGGCAGCGGCCGCCCGCATGCGCGTGCGCGTCGTGCAGCACGATGCGTCTCCCGCGGCGTTGCAGCTCGACCGCGGCCGACAGGCCGGCAACGCCGGCGCCGATCACATGGACGGTCCTGGGCATCGACTCGGTCGGCTCAGAACAGCGCGTAGCGCGCGGCGATCATCAGCATGCGCGCTTTCGGCTTGCGCAGCGGCGCGCGCGGAAAGGCAAAGCCGCGTGCGATCGCGGCTTCGAGAATGCAGCGATACGCGCCCGACATGATGCGCGGCGCCTTCACCTGCGCACGCGCGCAGGTGTCCATCACCGCGTCGGCCTGACGGAAGTGCTCGAGCGCGCGCTCGACGAGCGTCGCGCACACGCGCGGCAGCGCCGGATCGCGCACGATCGTCGCCGGGTCGGTGATCGCGATGCCTTCGCGCGCGAGCAGTTCGCGCGGCAGGTAGCAACGGTTGATCGCCGCATCGTCGTCGATGTCGCGCAGGATGTTCGTCAGTTGCAGCGCGCGGCCGAGGTGATGCGACAGCTTGATCCCTTCGGCTTCAGGCATCCCGAAAATCCTCACCGACAGCCGGCCGGCCGCGCTCGCCACGCGATCGCAGAAGAGGTCGAGCGTCGGTTCGTCGGGCGCGCAGATGTCTTCTACTGCATCCATCGCCATCCCGTCGATCATCGCGTGGAAGTCGTCGCGCTGCAGGTTGAATGCGCGGATCTCACGATCGAGCGCAGCCAGGTGGCGCGGCGGGCGGCCGGCGAAGCATGCGTCGATGTCCGCGCGCCAGCGATCGAGGCCCGCGTTGCGCTCGGCGCGCGGCAGGTCGCTGTCGGCGATGTCGTCGACCGCGCGGCAAAACGCGTAGACCTGGAACATCGCATCGCGCTGCACGGCCGGCAGGATGCGCATCGCAAGATAGAAAGAACTGCCCGATGTGACGGCAGCGGCGTCGGTTTCTTGTTCGTCCACGACGGAATTGGAAACGGCCAAGACGAGCTCCACGGAGACACCCACGCGGGGCGATTGAAGAAGCCATGCCCGGCTGGGATGGTCAGGGTGTCAAATGCGTGCGAGATATGCGAACGATCGACGCAGACAGGCACAAATTACCGGCCGGAAGCCGGAATTGGGCGAAAGTATAGCAATCTTTGAAGTTCGATGGCGGACATGCGCCGCGTGCGGCGGCATGCCGGAAGCGTTGGCCGGCAAGCGCGGCCGGCCCGGGCGGAACCCGGCGCCGGCCGCTCGTCAGCCGTAAACGATGTCGCGCTGAAGGTCGAGCGCAATGAGCCCCATTTCGCGGGTGAGCTGCAGCATCGAGCGGCGTTCGAGGCGTGAGCCCATGAAGCTCGTCACGCGGCCGTCGGGCTCCGCGGTGAACTGGAAGACCGCGCCGCCCGTGCCGAACCATGCGCCCGGCACATCGAGCGATTCCTGCCAGTCGATCTGCGCGAACACGCGCGCGATGCCCGCGCGCACCAGGTCGCCCGGGCCGATCGGCGGCGCGATGTCGCCCAGGTCGTCGAGCGAATAGGGGCCGGGTTTGTCCGGCTTCCGATAGAAGAGATAGTCGACGTTCATGGGTGCAATCGCTGGCAAAGCAACAAATTAGCGTGCTTCGGGATAAATTCAAATCGGATACGGACGAAATGTGGCCTGCACGAGACAAGAGGGACAGATCGAATCCGGCCCGTCTGAGCGCACGCGGGTTCGTCTAAGATGACACCTTTCTCAAAATCTGAAGACCCGGACACCATGGAGACGAACGCAAGCGCCACCCCGCAGTCCGATCATCCCGTTTTCGTGCTCGTGCACGGCGCCTGGCACGGCGCGTGGAGCTACGCGCACGTCGCCGCGGCACTGGCCGCGCGCGGCCACCTGTCGATCGCGCGTGACCTGCCCGCGCATGGCATCAATGCCCGCTTTCCTGCTTCGTACTTCGCCCGCCCGCTCGACCAGGACGCGTTCGGCGCCGAGCCGTCGCCGGTCGCGAACACGACGCTCGACGATTACGCCACGCAGGTGATGCAGGCAGTCGACGACGCGTACGCGCTCGGCCACGGCAAGGTCGTGCTCGTCGGGCACAGCATGGGCGGCCTCGCGATCACGGCGGCCGCCGAACGTGCACCGGAAAAGATCGCGAAGATCGTCTATCTCGCGGCCTTCATGCCCGCGTCGGGCGTACCGGGCCTCGACTACGTGCGCGCACCTGAAAACAAGGGTGAAATGCTCGGCCCGCTGATGCTGGCGAGCCCGCGCGTCGCCGGTGCGCTGCGCATCGATCCGCGCAGCGGCGACGCCGCGTATCGCGACCTTGCGAAGCGCGCACTGTACGACGACGTGCCGCAGGCCGACTTCGAGGCCGTCGCGAACCTGATGACCTGCGACGTGCCGGCCGCGCCGTTCGCGACCGCGATCCCGACGACGGCCGCACGCTGGGGCGCGATCGACCGCCACTACATCAAGTGCCTGCAGGATCGCGTGATCCTGCCCGCGCTGCAGCAGCGCTTCATCGACGAAGCCGACGCATTCGCGCCCGGCAACCCGACCCACGTGCACCAGCTCGACAGCAGCCATTCGCCGTTCATGTCGCAGCCGGCCGTACTGGCCGGCGTGCTGGCCGACATCGCGAAAAGCTGAGCGCCGCACACGCCGATGACCTCCGCTCCGCGCACAGCGGGGCGGATGCACTGACTATGCGTACGCGACCGACCGATCGCGCCCGAGCCGCTTCGCGCGATAAAGCGCGGCATCGGCCTCGTTGACGAGTACGTCGCAGGTCGGCGCGCCCGTCTTCGCACACGCGCCGCCGACGCTCGCCGTCACCGGTACGCTGACGCCCTCGGCATCGACCGGCACGCTGCCGATTGCATCGCGCACCTTGTCGGCCACCAGCATCGCCTCGTCGAGATTCGTGCACGGCAGCAGCAGCGCGAATTCCTCGCCGCCGAAGCGGCCGAACGTATCCTGCGCGCGCACGATCGATGCGACGCGACGCGCGGTCTCGCGCAGCACGGCATCGCCGGCCGCGTGCCCGAAACGGTCGTTGATCGTCTTGAAGTGATCGAGGTCGAACAGCAGCACCGACATGTCGCCGCCGTAGCGCTGCCAGCGCGAGAATTCGTCGCCGAGCCGCGCCTCGAAGAAGCGCCGGTTCGCGATGCCGGTCAGGCCGTCGCGATTCGCGTGCTCGCGCAGCTTCGCAACCGCTTCCTCGCGCTCGCGCTGCATCACGCTCACATGCGTGACGTCCGAGATCGTCACGCACACGGCCTCGACGTCGCGGCCGCGCGTGAGCGGCATGAACGTGCAGTCCTGCTGCATGTAGTCGACGCCGCCCGTGATCGGCCGGTCGTGCTCGAAGCGAAACAGGTAGGGCCGCTGCTCCCACGAACTGAACGCGAAGCTGCCGAGCTGGAACACGCTCTCGAGCTTGCGCGACAGCCACGCGCGCGGCAGGTCGGGAAAGCAGTCGAACAGGTTGCGGCCGATCACGTCGGCGGCCGGGATGCCGCTGTGGTCCTGCATGAAGCGATTCCACATCAGCACGGTCATCGCGCGGTCGAGCACGAACAGGCCGAAGCCCACCCGCTCGATCACGAGGTCGCTCAGCGACGAGGTGGCGGCCGTCATAGCGCGGACAGCAACGCGTCGAGCGCGTCGCCCATCAGCCGGATCGAATCCTCGGCCATCAACATCACGAAGTGGGCCCGGAACGCGTGGTCCTCGAGCCCGAAGTTCACTTCCAGCAACAATGCAACGCTCCATGCCAGCTCGGTCGGCTGGAATACGTCGTCGAACGACACGTTCGCGCCGAGCAGCCCCGGCGGAAAGAACACGGGCTTGCGGCCGAGCTCGTCGAGGATCGACGCGACGCACGCACCCATCAGCACGTTCGCGACGTCGAACACGACTTCGTCGGGTGTCGCCATCCCGCCATACACGCCGTCGCCGAACGTACGGTCGACGACCGACATGAGCCGCGCGATGCTCGCAGTGCGGCACAGCACGATCGCTTCGCCCTTGATGTCGGAGCGAAAGCCCTGGCGCACGGCGGTCACGTTGTCGTGAATGCCCGTCATCTCGCGCAGCGCATCGCCCGCGTCGGTCGCTTTCACGACCCGCACGCGCGGCACCGACAGCTCGATGAAATGCCCGAGCAACAACGCGAGCCGCGCGGCGGCGCGGCCCATTGCGAGGTTGGCGATCTCCTGCAACGCGTCGCGTTGCTCCGCCGTGAACACCGAGTCAGGCATACAACCCATACTCCTTGAGAATGGGCAGCAATGCCTCCGACGTCACGGGTTTGGCTACGAATGCGATCGCGCCCAATTCGCGCACGCGTGCTTGCGCCTGCGGCTGGATATCGGCGGATACCACGATCACGAACGTGTTCAGATCTTCG
>NZ_JAAGPG010000580.1:0-5084 GCF_017104665.1 Burkholderia sp. Se-20378
TCACTGGCGGCGCATGCGCATGGTGGTCGACGCGATGCGCGCGCCGCCGCCGCCAGCGCCGGCCGGCGAACACGAGGCCTGAAAAAACAAAACCCCGCATGCGTGAACATGCGGGGTTTCGCGACTGGCGGCCGGCGGTGCCGGCCCCGGGCGAAGCGCTTAGTTTGCTGCGCCTGCGTCGTTCGTGCCAGCTGCCGATGCGGCTGCGGCCTTCGCCTTGCCCTTGGCCGAACCGTGGTGCTTCAGCGCGTGCTTCGGCTTGCTGTGATCCTTCTTGGCCGGTGCCGGAGCGGCTGCCGACGTGTCGGCTGCCGGCGCGGACGCCTGTGCGAATGCCGAAACCGATGCGAGTGCGAATGCTGCGGCGATGATCGAAGCGAGCGTCTTCTTCATTGTTCTTCCTTTAGCGGAGAAAAAATCAAACGTACCGGTAAGTAAAGATGCGAGGCATTCGCATCGGAGCCCCAGGCCGCGAGGCCGGCTTTCGCCGTTCCTCCGCGACAAAACCTGACGCACTGGTTCCATAACGCACCGTGTTCGCGGAAAGTTGACACGTTGCTTGCGCCCCTCGGGTTTCCCCGGGGGAGCACGCGTATCCCGGTGTCGGCGACCAGTCCGGCCGCCGCCGCCGCGGCGCTGCAAACCGGCTCGCGCGCCATCGGGGCGACGCTTATACTGGCGTCCATCCGTCCCTTTCCCCGGAAACCGGATCGCGGCCGGTCGTCAGACCGCCGCCGTCTCGAGGCGCTCAAATTGCCCGATCACAATCTGGACAAACTGAAGATCGACCGGCGTCCGCTCGCACCGGCGCCCCGCCGGCGCCGGTGGCTCCGCTATGCGGTCGCCGCCGCGGTCGTCATCGGCGCGATCGCCGCCGGCCTCGCGCTCACCGGCCGGCCGGCCGTCGAAACCACCGCCGTCACGTCCGCCTACCCGTACCAGAACGACACGCAGCTCAATGCGACCGGCTACGTCGTGCCGCAGCGCAAGGCTGCGGTCGCGTCGAAGGGCCAGGGGCGCGTCGAATGGCTCGGCGTGCTCGAAGGCACCCGCGTGAAGAAAGACGAGATCATCGCTCGCCTCGAAAGCCGTGACGTCGAAGCCTCGCTGGCGCAGGCGCTCGCGCAGGTGAAGGTTGCCCGCGCCAACCTCGGCGTCGAGCAGGCCGAGCTGAAGGACGCCGAGATCGCGTTGCGCCGCACCTCGGTGCTCGCGCCCAAGGGCGCCGTGCCGGCCGCGCAGCTCGACACCGACACGGCCCGCGTGAACAAGGCCCGCGCGTCGGTCAACAGCGACCAGGCCGCCATCACGTCCGCCGAGGCCAACGCGCAGGCCGCGCAGGTCGCGGTCGACCAGACGGTGATCCGCGCGCCGTTCGACGGCATCGTGCTCGCGAAGCACGCGAACGTCGGCGACAACATCACGCCGTTCTCGTCCGCGTCGGACAGCAAGGGCGCGGTCGTGACGATCGCCGACATGGACACGCTCGAGGTCGAGGCCGACGTCGCCGAATCGAACATCGCGAAGATCCGCGCCGAGCAGCCGTGCGAGATCCAGCTCGACGCGCTGCCCGACATGCGCTTCGCGGGCCGCGTGTCGCGCATCGTGCCGACCGTCGACCGCTCGAAGGCCACCGTGCTCGTGAAGGTGCGCTTCGTCGACCGCGACGACCGCGTGCTGCCCGACATGAGCGCGAAGATCGCGTTCCTGTCGAAGCCCGCGTCGGCGCAGGACCGGCAGCCCGTGACTGCCGTGCAGGCAAGCGCGGTCGTGGAACGCGACGGCCGGCCGGTCGTGTTCGTCGTGAAGGACGACGCCGTGCGCGCCGTGCCCGTCACGCGGGGCGAGCGGATCGGCGAACTCGTCGCGATCCGCGGCGTGAAGCCCGGCGACACGGTCGTGCTCGCGCCGGACGCGAAGCTGAAGGACGGCGCGAAAGTGACCGTCGCGAAGAAGTAGCGCACGCGTGAACGACGCCCCGCCGCCCCTCGTCGAGATCAGCCACGTCGCGAAGTCGTACCGGCGCGGCAACCAGATCGTGCCCGTGCTGACCGACATCACGCTCGACATCGGCGAAGGCGACTTCGTCGCGCTGATGGGGCCGTCCGGCTCCGGCAAGAGCACGCTGCTGAACCTGGTGGCCGGCATCGACCGGCCCGACAGCGGCGAGCTGCGCGTGGGCGGGCTCGACATCTCGCTGCTCGCGGAGGCGCAACTGGCCGAATGGCGCGCGGCGAACGTCGGCTTCATCTTCCAGTTCTACAACCTGATGCCGGTGCTCACCGCGTTCGAGAACGTCGAGCTGCCGCTGATGCTCACGCACCTGTCGCGTCGCGAGCGGCGCGAGCGCGTCGAACTCGTGCTCGACATGGTGAACCTCGGCAACCGGACGAGCCATTACCCGTCCGAGCTGTCGGGCGGCCAGCAGCAGCGTGTCGCGATCGCGCGCGCGCTGATCACCGATCCGGTGCTGATCGTCGCCGACGAGCCGACCGGCGACCTCGACCGCGCGTCGGCCACCGACGTGCTCGCGATGCTGCAGCGGATGAACGCCGAGCTCGGCAAGACGATCATCATGGTGACTCACGACGCGCACGCGGCCGGCGCCGCGCGCGCGCTCGTGCATCTGGAAAAAGGGGAGCTGATCGATGGGCACGCCGGCTGACCGGCTGCGGGAGCGCGCGCGATGTTCGTGCTGAAGCTGATCGCGCGCAACGCGCTGCGGCACCGGCTGCGCACGCTGCTGACCGTGCTCGGGCTCACCATCGCCGTGCTCGCGTTCGGGTTGCTGCACACGGTGGTCGACGCGTGGTACGCGGGCGCGGCCGCCGCGTCCAGCGGGCGGCTCGTCACGCGCAACGCGATCTCGCTCGTGTTTCCGCTGCCCGTGAGTTACGAGAACCGGATCCGCGGCGTCGACGGCGTGACGGCCGTGGTCCGCTCGAACTGGTTCGGCGGCATCTACCGCGATCCGAAAAACTTCTTCGCGAGCTTCGCGGTATCGGACAACTATCTCGACCTGTACCCGGAATACATCGTCCCGGACCAGCAGCGCGTCGATTACAACCGCGACCGGCGCGGCTGCCTCGTCGGGCGCCAGCTCGCGACGCAGTTCGGCTTCAAGATCGGCGACGTGATTCCGCTGAAGGGGACGATCTATCCGGGCACGTGGGATTTCGTCGTGCGCGGGATCTTCGACGGCCGCGACGACTCGACGATCACGCGCCAGCTGGTGTTCCACTGGGACTACCTGAACGAGACGGTGCGCCAGCGCACGCCGAAGCAGGCCGACCAGGTCGGCGTATTCGTGCTCGGCGTCGCGAACCCCGACGACGGCGCGTCGATCGCGCGCAACGTCGACGCGGTGTTCAAGAACTCGCTCGCCGAGACGCTGACCGAGACCGAGCAGGCGTTCCAGCTCGGCTTCGTCGCGATGTCGAACCAGATCATCGCGGCGATCCGTCTCGTGTCGTACGTCGTGATCCTGATCATCATGGCCGTGATGGCCAACGCGATGGCGATGAGCGCACGCGAACGCACGGCCGAATACGCGACGCTGAAGGCGCTCGGCTTCGGCCCCGGATTTCTCGCGCTGATCGTGTTCGGCGAATCGGTCGTGATCGCGGTGGCCGGCGGCGGGCTCGGGATCCTCGCGACGCCGCCCGCCGCGAGCCTGTTCAAGCAGGCGGCCGGCGGCATCTTCCCGGTGTTCAAGGTGTCGACCGAGACGGTCGTGCTGCAGGCCGCGTGCTCGGTCGCGGTCGGCTTCGCGGCGGCGATCGTGCCGGCGTGGCAGGCGGCGCGTGTGCGCGTGGTCGAAGGCCTGCGGGCGATTGGCTAGGCGCATGGCGATCCCGCTCAACTACATCGCGCGCAACCTGTGGACCCGACGGCTCACCACCGCGCTGACCGCCGGCGGGATGGCGCTCGTGATCTTCGTGTTCGCGACGGTGCAGATGCTCGACGCCGGGCTCACGAAGACGCTCGTGTCGACCGGCGAACCCGATAACGCAGTGGTGATCCGCAAGGGCGCCGAAACCGAGATCCAGAGTTCGATCGACCACCAGCAGGCCAATGCGCTCGAGATGCACCCGGCCGTCGCGCTCGGCCCCGACGGCCGGCCGCTCGTGTCGAAGGAAGCGGTCGTGCTGATCTCGCTGGTGAAGACGTCGACCGGCAAGCCGTCGAACGTCGTGATCCGTGGCGTGTCGCCGGCCGGCCTCGCGCTGCGCCCGCACGTGAAGCTCACAGCCGGCCGCATGTTCACGCCCGGCTCGTCGGAAATCATCGTCGGCAGCGCGATCGCGAAAGGCTTCAGCGGCACGCAACTCGGCGACAGCCTGCATTTCGCGCAACGCGACTGGACCATCGTCGGCATCTTCGACGCGGGCGGCAGCGGCTTCGATTCGGAGATCTGGGGCGACGTCGACCAGCTGATGCAGTCGTTCCGGCGCACCAGCTATTCGTCGATGGTGCTGCGCATCCCGAGCGCCGACGGCTTCGCGCGCTTCAAGGCCGACATCGACGTCGACCCACGCCTCACCGACGAGGCGAAACGCGAACAGACCTTCTACGGCGACCAGTCGAAGGCGCTGTCGACGTTCATCAACATCCTCGGCATCACGCTGTCGACGATCTTCTCGATCGCCGCGATGATCGGCGCGATGATCACGATGTATGCGTCGGTCGCGAACCGCGTCGCCGAGATCGGCACGCTGCGCGCGCTCGGCTTCAAGCGCATGAACGTGCTCGCCGCGTTCCTGCTGGAAGCGCTGCTGCTCGGCTTCGTCGGCGGCGTCGCGGGGCTCGCGTGCGCGTCGCTGATGCAGTTCGCGTCGTTCTCGACGACCAACTTCCAGACCTTCTCGGACCTGTCGTTCCGCTTCGTGCTGACGCCCGCGATCGTCGTGAAGACACTGCTGTTCTCGCTCGTGATGGGGCTCGTCGGCGGGTTCCTGCCGGCGATGCGCGCCGCGCGACTGAAGATCGTCGACGCGCTGCGCGCACAGTGACGCGCGGCCCCGTCGCTCAGTGCGCGCGCGGCACCCACGCACCGTGGAACCCGGCCGGCACGCGGCGCGGCA
>NZ_JAAGPG010000581.1:0-4933 GCF_017104665.1 Burkholderia sp. Se-20378
TGGTTGATCCGCAGCACGATCAGCGCACCGATGATGCACAACCCGCCCGAGATCATCGACGCGATCGTGTAGGTGCCGAGGCTCGCGCGCAGCAGCCCCGCGCCGAGCGCCGCGAACGCCGCGCCGAGCTGGTGGCCGGCGACGATCCAGCCGAACACGACCGGCGCCGCGGCCTTGCCGAACACGTCGGTCGCGAGACGCACGGTCGGCGGCACGGTCGCGATCCAGTCGAGCCCGTAGAACATCGCGAACAGCGGCAGCCCGAAGAAATCGATCCCGAACGCGTGCGGCAGGTAGATCAGCGACAGCCCGCGCAGCCCGTAGTACCAGAACAGCAGCACGCGATTGTCGTAACGGTCGGACAGCCAGCCCGACAGCGTCGTGCCGAACAGGTCGAACACGCCCATCGCGGCGAGCAGCGATGCACCCTGCACTTCGGTCATTCCGTAGTCGCTGCACATCGCGATCAGGTGCGTGCCGACGTAGCCGTTGGTGCTCGCGCCGCAGATGAAGAAGCTGAAGAACAGCAGCCAGAAATCGCGCGAACGGCTCGCGGTCAGCAGCGTACGGAACGCAACCGCGAGTGGGTTCTCCTTCGTCGCCTCGGGCGCGGGCGGCGCATCGGCCGGCTCGCCGTACGGGCGCAGCTGCAGGTCGGCTGGCCGCTCGGGCAGCAGGAACGCAACGAGCGGAATCACGATCGCGGCGGCCGCCGCAACGACCAGCACGACCGGCCGCCAGCCGTGGTGCTGCGCGATCGCCGCGAGCATCGGAAGGAACACGAGCTGGCCGGTGGCCGTGCTCGCGGTCAGGATGCCCATGATCAGGCCGCGCCGCGCATGGAACCAGCGCGTGACGAAGGTCGCGGACAGCGTCAGCGCGACGACGCCCGACGAGCAGCCGACCATCAGGCCCCAGATCACCACCATCTGCCAGCTCTGCGTCATCATCGACGACAGCGCGACGCCCGCGCACATCGTCACGAGCGCGGTAAGGATCGTCGGGCGCAGCCCGAAGCGCTGCATGGCGGCGGCCGCGAACGGACCCGTCAGTCCGTACAGCGCGATGTTCACCGAAATCGCCAGCGAAATCGTCGCGCGGCTCCAGCCGAGCTCGCGTTCGAGCGGCACCATCAGCACGCTCGGCGTCGCGCGCGTGCCGGCCGCCGCCAGCAGGATCAGGAATACCACCGCCGCCGCGAGCCATCCGTAGTGGAAGCGCCCGCCGATTCGTGTCACTGCCCAGTTCATCTTCGCGTTCTCCAGTTGGCGGCTCCGGTGCCTCCGCACCCGCGCCGCCCGCCCTGCCAGGCCACCTCCGCCGCACGCTGCATCGGCTGACCCGGGCCGATGCTTGGCATTTGTCTGTCGATCCGGTCGGCATTGTTACCGACCGGTCACAAGTGTGTTGCGATCGTAGTGACCAATCGGTAACATGTCAAGCAATCCAATATGCAGTCGAGGGTCATCATGTCGGGCATCGAGATCGCCAAACCGCTGGCGCGCCGCACGCGCCGGCCGATCGACGGCGCCACCGCGCAGGAGCACCTGCTACGCGCCGCCGAAGAGCTGTTTTACAAAGAAGGGGTGCGGACGGTAGGCGTCGAGGCGGTCGTGGAGCGTGCGGGCGTCAACAAGATGAGCCTGTACCGCCAGTTCTCGTCGAAGGACGAGCTGATCCTCGCGTACCTGGAGCGGATGGATGCGTGTTTCTTCGACCGCTTCAACACGAGCGTCGCGAAGCATCCGGGCCAGCCGAAAGCGCAGCTGATCCAGTATTTCGTCGATCTCGCCGAGCGCGCGACGCAGAAGGATTACCGCGGCTGCCCGTTCGTCAACGTCGCGGCCGAATTCCCGGATGCGTCGCACCCGGCGCGCGAGCGCGTCGCGCAGAACAAGGAACAGCTGATGAAGCGGCTCGTCGCGTTGTGCGAAGACGCCGGTGCGCGGCAGCCGCAGGCGCTCGCCGACTCGCTCGCGCTGGTCATCGAAGGCATCTACGCGGCAAGCCAGACCTATCGGCACGGCGAAACGCCGATCGGTGTCGCTCCCGCGCTCGTCACGCAGTTGATCGAAGCCGCCTGCGCGTAACGGCGCGCCCGCTACAATGCGGCCCTCGCCGCCCTTCCGACCGACTGGTTTCACGATGACCGACACCCGCCCCGAATCGCACGACGACATCCTCGCCGCCACACGGCATTGGCTCGCGCGCGCGGTGATCGGACTCAATCTGTGCCCGTTCGCGAAAAGCGTCTATGTGAAGGAACAGGTGCGCTACGCGATCAGCGAAGCGACGACGCTGGAAGACGCACTCGCCGAACTCGAATCCGAGCTGCGCGCGCTCGATGCGGCGGACCCGCAGCAGGTCGATACGACGCTCGTGATCTTCCCGCATGCGTTCGCCGATTTCATCGACTACAACGATGCGCTGTTCTTTGCCGACCGGCTGGTGCGGCAACTGCGGCTCGACGGCGTGCTGCAGATCGCGAGCTTCCATCCGGACTACCGGTTCGAAGGCAGCGAGCCCGACGACATCGAGAACTACACGAACCGCGCGCCGTATCCGATCCTGCACCTGCTGCGCGAGGACAGCATCGCGCGCGCGGTCGACGCGTTCCCGGACGCATCCGCGATCTACGAAAAGAATCAGGAAACGCTGCGCCGCCTCGGCCACGACGGGTGGCGCGAATGGATGCGCGGGCCGGGCGACGACGTCTGACACGGCGTGTAACGTGCGGCGCGCCACGTGCGGTGCGGCGCGCCGAGTAATCGTCAGCCTTCGGTAAACTCGACGGCCTCTCCGCCCGCCGCGGCTTCCGGCACGAAGAATCGTGCGTTCAGCTCGGCAAGCCCGAACATCCCGAGAATCTCGTTCAACCGCTCGCCGGGGCGCCGGCGCGGCAGGTTCTTGTACTGCGCGATGATCAGCTCGTTCTTCATCGAATGCTCCCAGCCGACCAGTTCGGTCACGCTGACCTGGTAGCCGTGCGCTTCGAGCTGCAGGCAGCGCAGCACGTTGGTGATCTGGCTGCCGAATTCGCGCGTATGCAGCGGATGCCGCCACACTTCCGTCAGCGCGTTCGCGAGCGACTTGCCCTTGTTCTTGCGCAGCACGCCCGCGACTTCCGCCTGGCAGCACGGCACCAGCACGATGTGCTGCGCGCGCTTCGCGAGCGCGAAGCGGATCGCGTCGTCGGTCGCCGTGTCGCACGCGTGCAGCGCGGTGACGACGTCGACCGTTTCAGGCAGTTTCGGCGACGTGATCGAATCGGCAACCGACAGGTTCAGGAACGACATGCCGCCGAACCCGAGCCGCGCAGCAAGCTCGGCCGAGCGCGTGACCAGCTCCTCGCGGGTCTCGATCCCGTACACGTGCGACGCGAACGCCGGCGTGCCGTGCCCCGGCTGCTGCTTGAAGAACAGGTCGTACAGGATGAAGCCGAGATACGACTTGCCGGCGCCGTGATCGACGAGCGTCACGTTGCTTTTGTCGGCCTGCACGCCGGCCAGCAGCGGCTCGATGAACTGGAACAGGTGATAGACCTGCTTCAGCTTGCGGCGGCTGTCCTGGTTCAGCTTCCCGTCGCGGGTGAGGATGTGCAGTTCCTTCAGCAGCTCGACGGACTGCTCCGGGCGGATTTCGTGGGTCTTGTTCGACATCGTGATGCGGCGCCGGGCCACGGTCGGTCGACCACGGCCCGGCGGCGGGAATTCGTGAGGAATGGCGATAGTTTACCGAAAATGCGCGGTCAGGCTCGTGCGCCGAGCCGCCAGAGCGACGTGACCTCGGCCTGGCGTGCCGCGTGCAGCGGATCGTCGGCATCCATCGCCTTCGGGTGCGCGGGGCGGATATCGTCGCGGCCGAGCACGACGAGGCCGGCTTCGTCGATCCATTGCAGCAGCGTTTCACGCGGCCGCAGGCCGAGATGCTCGGCGAAATCGGACAGGATCAGCCAGCCTTCGCCGCCCGGCTCGAGGTGCGCGGCGAGCCCCGCGAGGAAACCGCGCAGCATGCGGCTGTCCGGATCGTAGACCGCGTATTCGATCGGGGCGCTCGGCCGGGCCGGCACCCACGGCGGGTTGCAGACCACGAGCGGCGCACGGCCGGCCGGAAACAGATCCGCCTCGACGACTTCGACGCGATCCGCGTGGCCCAGCCGTTCGACGTTCTCGCGCGCACAGGCGAGCGCGCGTGCGTCCTGGTCGGTCGCGACGACACGCTCGACGCCGCGCGACGCAAGCACGGCCGCCAGCACGCCGGTGCCCGTGCCGATGTCGAACGCGAGCGACGTCGCCGGCAGCGGCGCGCGTGCGACGAGTTCGACGTATTCACCACGCACCGGCGAGAACACGCCGTAGTGCGGGTGGATCGGCGCGCCGCCGAGCGCCGGGATCGGCACGCCCTTCTTGCGCCATTCATGCGCGCCGACGAGGCCGAGCAGTTCGCGCAACGACACGACCGACGACGCGCCGCCGGGCCCGTACGCCTCTTCGCACGCCGCGCGCACGTCGGGCGCACGGCGCAGCGGGATCGTGTAGTCGGCATCGAGTGGGATCAGCAGCATGCCGAGCGTGCGGGCACGCTGCGACTGCGCGAGACGATGCAGGTTGAATGCATCGACGCCGGCCGCGGCTTTCGCCTTCTTCGGCTTGCGCTCGACACGGCGCGCCATCGCCTGCACGAGCTGGCGCGCATTCTGGAAGTCGCCCTGCCAGACAAGCGCGGTGCCCTCGCACGCAAGGCGGTAGGCCGCGTCGGCGGTGAGGCGGTCGTCAGCGGGCACCGCGCGCTTCGGCGGTTGCACACCGGCTTCGGAGCGCCAGCGCACGGCATGATCGGCGCCGTCGGCGTCGGTCCAGTGGAAAACAGGGAAATCGGTCACGCGAACTCGGTTACGGTTGGCTTCAACGGGCGGCGCGACCGTTTTTTCGGG
>NZ_JAAGPG010000582.1:0-4999 GCF_017104665.1 Burkholderia sp. Se-20378
TGGGGTTATGGGTAGATGGGTGGTGTAGATACACATCGTGGGTGTTGAGACGGTCAGTGTGCGCGCGCGATGTACAGTGTTTTTTTTTTTGAGTCACCGGGCGTCCTCCAGATTCTACACTCTTGCGCCCACTCTTCCCCTACCGGCCGCTCTTCCGATCTTGCTGTTTCGCGACGTGCCGCTCAACGGCGGGCCGACACCCCGGACCGCCCGCTTCCAGCAGATCGACGGGCGACTCTACGCGGCCTCCGCCGACCTGAACGATCTCGGCGTCGCGACGGGCGATCGCACGCACGAGCCGTCGAATGCGCTCGTCGCGCTCGACACGCTCCCGGGGCTGCGCTACGACATGGACACGAGCCGCCAGACGCTCGACCTGCGCGTGCCCGACGCGCTGCGCATTCCGCACACGTTCGATACGCGCGCGCTCACCGCCGCGCAGCCCGCCACGGCCGGCCGCGGCTTCGTGCTGAACTACGATGCGTACGCGCAGACCCTCGCCCATTCGCCGCTCGCGATCTGGAGCGAGGCGCGTTATTTCGACCCGGCCGGCGTCTTCAGCAGCACCGGCATCGCGTACCTGTACGACGACCGCCAGCGCTACCTGCGCTACGACACGTCGTGGACGCGCTCGAACCCGGCGACGCTCACGACCACGCAGTTCGGCGACACGATCTCGTCGTCGCTGTCGTGGACGCGCTCGCTGCGCATCGGCGGCGTGCAATGGCGCAGCAACTTCGGCCTGCGCCCCGATCTCGTGACGTTCCCGGTGCCGGCGCTGTCCGGCAGCGCGGTCGTGCCGACGTCGGTCGACCTGTACGTGAACAACGTGCGCCAGTTCAGCGGCGACGTGCCGGGCGGGCCGTTCGTGATCAACAGCGTGCCGGGCATCACCGGCGCGGGCAACGCCACGGTCGTCACGCGCGATGCGCTGGGCCGCTCGGTGTCGACGTCGATTCCGCTGTACATCGATACGCGCCTGCTCGCGCCGGGCCTCGCGAGCTATTCGGTCGAGGCCGGCTTCCTGCGACGCGCGTACGGCATCACCTCGTTCGACTATGCACACACGCCGGCGGCGAGCGGCTCGCTGCGCTACGGCATCAGCGAGCGGCTGACCGTCGAGGCGCACGCGGAAGCGACGACCGGCGTCTACAACGCCGGCGCGGGCGTGCTCGCGCGCATCGGCAACGGCGGCGTCGCGAACGCGTCGCTGGCCGTCAGCGCGCAGCGCAGCACCGGCGCGCAGGTGGGCCTCGGCTACCAGTACGTGACGCCGCATTTCTCGATCGACGCGCAGACGCAGCGCGCGTTCGGCGGCTACGGCGACCTCGGCGCGCGCGAAGGCATCCCGGTATCGAGCGCCTCGGACCGCATCACGGTGTCGTTTCCGTTCCTGCGCGCGCAGACGCTGTCGTTCAGCTATCTCGGCCTCAAGTACCCAGGCATCGACGCATCGCGCATCGGCTCGATCGCGTACCTCGTCAACCTCGGCATGCTGACCTCGCTGACCGTCAGCGCGTTCCAGGATTTCCGGCAGCGCGACACGCGCGGCTTCTTCGCGAGCCTGAGCATCGGCCTCGGCGGCAACACGTCGGTCTCGGCCAGCGCAGGGCGGCAGAACGGCGAATCGACCTACGCGGTGAACGCCTCGCGCCCGCCCGACTACGGCGGCGGCTTCGGCTGGAACGTGCAGGCGGGCACCAGCGCCGCGCTGCGCTACGGGCAGGGTCAATTGCAGTATCTCGGCCGCGCCGGCGAGGTCACGCTGCTCGCGCAGTCGTTCGGCGGGCGGGGCAACGCGTCGGTCGACGTCACGGGCGCGCTCGTGCTGATGGACGGCCGGCTGATGACGGCGCGCCGCATCGACGACAGTTTCGCGCTCGTCTCGACCGATACGGGGCGCGTCCCCGTGCTGCACCAGAACCGGCTGATCGGCGAGACCAACCGCGCCGGCTACCTGCTGGTGCCCGACCTGAACGCCTACCAGAACAATCGCGTCGCGATCGACGGCGCGACGCTACCGGCCGATGCGCGCATCGCCGACACGACGCTCGACGTCGTGCCGCAGGCGCGCTCCGGCGTGCTCGCGCATTTCGCGGTGTCGCGCTACAGCGCGGCGTCGATCATCCTGCACGCGCCCGACGGTACGCCGCTGCCGCCGGGGCTCGAAGTCCGCGACGTCGAGAACGGCCAGCGCACGATCGTCGGCTACGACGGCCTCACGTTCGTCGATGGCCTCGTCGACCACAACCGCCTGGAAATCTCCGGCAACGGCCACGATTGCACGGTTGCCTTCGCGTACCGGCGGCCGGACGACGGCAGGCTGCCGCGGATCGGCCCGCTGACCTGCTCGCCGCGCTAGCGCCCGCGCCGCTCCCGCCCCCGACGGGCTTGTGCCGGACACCCGGCCGCGAATGCTAAAATCACCGGATTCCTCGGCGGCGCACGCCGCTCAATCTCCCTTCGAAGAATCGCCATGACGTCCCAACTGCACAAAAAGGGCGAGGCCTGGTCGGCCCGCTTCTCGGAACCGATGTCCGAGCTGGTCAAGCGCTACACGTCGTCGGTATTTTTCGACAAGCGCCTCGCGCTCGTCGACATCGCCGGCTCGCTCGCGCACGCGAACATGCTCGCCGCGCAGAAGATCATCAGCGCCGACGACCTGGCCGCGATCGAACGCGGGATGGCGCAAATCAAGGGCGAGATCGAGCGCGGCGAATTCGAATGGCAGCTCGACCTGGAAGACGTCCACCTGAACATCGAAGCGCGCCTGACCGCGCTGATCGGCGACGCCGGCAAGCGCCTGCACACGGGCCGCTCGCGTAACGACCAGGTCGCGACCGACATCCGCCTGTGGCTGCGCGGCGAGATCGACCGCATCGGCGGCCTGCTGAACGACCTGCGCGGCGCGCTGCTCGACCTCGCGGAACAGAACGCCGACACGATCATGCCGGGCTTCACGCACCTGCAGGTCGCCCAGCCCGTCACGTTCGGCCACCACCTGCTCGCGTACGTCGAGATGTTCTCGCGCGACGCGGAGCGCATGCGCGACTGCCGCACCCGCGTGAACCGCCTGCCGCTCGGCGCGGCCGCACTCGCCGGGACGAGCTACCCGATCGATCGTCACGCCGTGGCGAAGACGCTCGGCTTCGACGGTATCTGCGCGAACTCGCTCGATGCAGTGTCGGATCGCGACTTCGCGATCGAATTCACGGCCGCCTCCGCGCTCGTGATGACGCACGTGTCGCGCTTCTCCGAAGAACTCGTGCTGTGGATGAGCCCGCGCGTCGGCTTCATCGACATCGCCGACCGCTTCTGCACCGGCAGCTCGATCATGCCGCAGAAGAAGAATCCGGACGTGCCCGAGCTCGCGCGCGGCAAGACGGGCCGCGTGAACGGCCACCTGATGTCGCTGCTGACGCTGATGAAGGGCCAGCCGCTCGCGTACAACAAGGACAACCAGGAAGACAAGGAACCGCTGTTCGACACGGTCGACACCGTCGCCGACACGCTGCGGATCTTCGCCGAGATGGTTGCCGGCATCACCGTGAAGCCGGAAGCGATGCGCGCGGCCGCGCTGCAGGGCTTCTCGACCGCCACCGACCTCGCCGACTACCTCGTGAAGCGCGGCCTGCCGTTCCGTGACGCGCACGAAGCCGTCGCGCACGCCGTGAAGATCTGCGACGACCGCGGCATCGACCTGGCCGACCTGACGCTCGACGAGATGAAGCAGGACCTGCCGAACGTCGCGCACCTGATCGGCGAGGACGTGTTCGGCTACCTGACGCTCGAGGGTTCGGTCGCCAGCCGCAACCACCCGGGCGGCACCGCGCCCGACCAGGTGCGTGCGGCGGTCAAGGCTGCGCGCGCCGCGCTCGGCCAGTAAGCCCACTGTTCCGGACGGACGCCATCGGCGTCCGTTTTTCATTCGGGCGGCCGTCGCGCCGCCCATCGCCTTCCCTGCTTCCCGAATGCCGCCGATGACCTTTTCCGCCGCGCTCTTCGACATGGACGGCCTGCTCGTCGATTCCGAGCGGACCATCATGAACACGTGGATCGACGTGTCGAATGCGCACGGCGTCACGCTGACCACTACCGACTACCTGCAGATCGTCGGCCGCTCGTTCGCCGAAGGCCAGGTCATCCTGGCGCGCCTGATCGGCAATCCCGATACGTTCGACGCGGTGCGCACCCGCGTGCGCGAACAGCTCGCGGCGCCCGAACCGCATCCGAAGTTTCCGTTGAAGCCCGGCGCGTTCGCGCTGCTCGACACGCTCGCGCGGGCCGGCATTCCGTGCGCGGTCGCGTCGTCGTCCGCATGCGATGTGATCCGCACGCGGCTCGACGCGGTCGGCGTGCTGCCGTTCTTCCGCGCGATCGCGGGCGGCGACGAAGTCGCGCGCGGCAAGCCCGACCCGGCCGTGTACCGGCTCGCGGCCGAGCGCCTCGGCGTGCCGGCACACGCATGCGTCGCGTTCGAGGACAGCGATTTCGGCGCGCAGTCGGCCGCCGGTGCGGGCGCCTCGGTCGTCACCGTGCCCGACCTGAAGGCGCCGACGCCCGAAATCGTCGCGTTGAGCCTGCACGTGCTCGCGTCGCTCGACGATGCGGTCGCGCTCGTGCCGTCGTGGTTCAGCGGGCACGATACGCCCCGGCCCGCATGAATCACTACCGCCAAATGCAAAACGGGCACCTTCGGGTGCCCGTTTTGCTTGTTGCCGTATCGCCGAACCATCGGCTTCACGATTGCACCTACTTGTTGCCGGCCGTCTCCGACAGCCGCTTCATCGTCGCAATGCGCGCGCCGATCAGGTCGACACGGCCGTCCTCGCCGACGAGCGGCGCCGTCGCATCGCGGAACCCGACCCACGCGCGCTGCGCGCGGACGAGCGTCGCGGCCGAATGCGCGGGCATCTTGCGGCGCAGCTTCTGGTAATAGCGGTTCAGGTCGAACAGCGCGTGCTCGCACGCGGCGTCCTGTTCGCACGGCCGCACGCGG
>NZ_JAAGPG010000583.1:0-5032 GCF_017104665.1 Burkholderia sp. Se-20378
TGCGAAGGCGCAAAGTGCAGCTTCGGCGACCGTCGCACGTCGTCCGATCGCCCGCCGCGCCGTGATGACGAATCGCGTCCGCGTCGCGCAGGAGGCGAAGGCGGCGCACGCACGCCGTATCGCGACAACGCATCCGGCGAAGGCGCGAAGCGCAGCTTCGGCGACCGCCGTACGTCGTCCGATCACCCGCCGCGCCGCAACGACGATGACCGCCCGCGCCGCGCAGGCGCCGACGACGGCAAACGCCCGTCGTATCGCGACAAGCCAGCCGGCGAAGGTGCGAAGCGCAGCTTCGCCGACCGCCCGGCCCGGCCCGCACGCGACGGCGAGCGCCGCTCGTTCGGCGCGGTCAAGAGCGCGCAACCGGTCAAGCGCGCCGCGGCCGACGTCGACTACGGCGACGAATCGGGCCTGATGCGCCTGTCGAAACGGATGTCCGAGCTCGGCATGTGTTCGCGCCGCGAAGCCGACGAATGGATCGAAAAGGGCTGGGTCCTCGTCGACGGTGAACGCATCGACACGCTCGGCACCAAGGTACGCGCCGACCAGAAGATCGAGATCGACGAACGCGCGAGCGCTGCGCAGGCCGCGCAAGTGACGATCCTGCTGCACAAGCCGGTCGGCTATGTGTCGGGCCAGGCGGAAGATGGCTACGAGCCCGCAGCCGTGCTGATCACGCGCCAGAACCGCTGGAGCGGCGACCATTCGCCGGTGCGCTTCTCGCCGCAGCATCTGCACGCGCTTGCGCCGGCCGGCCGCCTGGACATCGATTCGACCGGCCTGCTCGTGCTGACGCAGAACGGCGTGATCGCGAAGCAGCTGATCGGCGAGCAGTCGGATATCGACAAGGAGTACCTGGTGCGCGTGCGTTTCGGCGAGCGGCTCATCGACATCGACCAGCACTTCCCCGCCGAATCGCTCGCGAAGCTGCGCCACGGCCTCGAGCTCGACGGCGTCGCGCTGAAGCCCGCGATGGTGAGCTGGCAGAACGGCGAGCAGTTGCGCTTCGTGCTGCGCGAAGGCAAGAAACGCCAGATTCGCCGCATGTGCGAACTGGTAGGCCTCGACGTGATCGGCCTGAAGCGCGTACGGATGGGCCGCGTGATGCTCGGCGCACTGCCGCAGGGCCAATGGCGCTATCTGTCGGCCGACGAGACGTTCTGACCGCGGGCGCACACACATGCGCCACGCAATGAAAAAGCCCGCGCAAGCGGGCTTTTTTGTTTCCTGCGAGAAGCCGGGAAAGCGCCGGGTGAGCCTCCGAATCAGTCGTCGGAAGCCGGATCGAGCCCCGGGAACAGCACTTCCGTGAAGCCGAAGCGCGTGAAGTCGGTGATCCGCATCGGATACAGCTTGCCGATCAGGTGGTCGTATTCGTGCTGGACGACGCGTGCGTGAAAACCGTCGGCAACGCGATCGATCTTCTCGCCGAACTGGTCGAAGCCGCTGTAGCGCACCTTCGCGTAGCGGCTGACGACACCGCGCATGCCCGGCACCGACAGGCAGCCTTCCCAGCCCTCTTCCATGTCCGGCGGCATGTACTCGACCTTCGGGTTGATCAGTACGGTCTCGGGTACCGGCGGCGCGTCCGGGTAGCGGTTGTTGTTGCCGAAGCCGAAGATGATGATCTGCAGCCCGAGGCCGATCTGCGGTGCGGCCAGCCCGGCGCCGTTCGCATGGTGCATCGTCTCGAACATGTCCGCGACGATCTCGTGCAGTTCGGGGGTATCGAACCGCTCGACCGGCTTGGCGATTTCGAGCAGGCGCGGATCGCCCATCTTCAGGATCTCGCGAATCATGGCGTATTGCCCTCCAGGAGTTGGTGCAGACCGTCTTCGTCCAGCACGGGGATGCCGAGTTCCTCGGCCTTCACGAGCTTGCTGCCGGCTTCGGCGCCCGCGACCACGTAATCCGTCTTCTTCGATACCGAACCGGCCACCTTCGCGCCCGCCGCTTCGAGCATTTCCTTCGCGGCATCGCGCGTGAGCGTCGGCAGCGTGCCCGTCAGCACGACCGTCTTGCCGGCCAGCACGCCCTGCGGCGCCTTCGGCGCGGGTGGCCCTTCCGGCCACGTCACCTTGCCCGGCGCACGCAATTGCTCGATCACGGTCCGGTTGTGCTCTTCCGCGAAGAACTGATGGAGCGACTCGGCGACGATCGGCCCGACGTCGTTGACTTCGAGCAGTTCTTCGACCGATGCGTCCATGATCGGCGTCAGCGAGCCGAAATGCTTCGCGAGATCCTTCGCGGTCGATTCGCCCACATGACGGATACCGAGCCCGTAGATGAAGCGCGCGAGCGTCGTATGCTTCGCCTTCTCGAGCGAGTCGAGCAGATTCTGTGCCGACTTCTCGGCGAACCGGTCGAGCTCGGCGAGCGTCGCAAAGCCGAGATTGAACAGGTCGGCCGGCGTGCGCACGAGATTCAGCTCGACGAGCTGGTCGATGATCTTCTCGCCGAGCCCGTCGATGTCGAGCGCGCGGCGCTGCGCGAAGTGCCACAGCGCCTGCTTGCGCTGCGCCGGGCAGAACAGGCCGCCCGTGCAGCGCGCGATCGCCTCGTCCGGCAGGCGCTCGATCTTCGAGCCGCACACCGGGCATTCGGTCGGCATCACGAATTCGGCAGCATCGGCCGGGCGCCGGTCGAGCAGTGCGCCAACCACCTCGGGGATCACGTCGCCCGCGCGGCGCACGATCACGGTATCGCCGATCCGGATGTCCTTGCGGCGCACCTCGTCCTCGTTGTGCAGCGTCGCGTTGGTGACGGTCGCGCCGCCGACGAACACGGGCTCGAGACGCGCGACCGGCGTGATCGCGCCCGTGCGGCCGACCTGCACGTCGATCGCGACGAGCTTGGTCAGCGCTTCCTGCGCGGGGAACTTGTGTGCGAGCGCAAAGCGCGGCGCGCGCGACACGAAGCCGAGGCGCTCCTGCTCGTCGCGCCGGTTGACCTTGTAGACGACGCCGTCGATGTCGTACGGCAGCGACTCGCGCTTCTCGCCGACCTTGCGGAAGAAGTCGAGCAAGCCTTCGGCGCCCTGCACGACCGCGCGCTCGCGGTTCACGGGCAGGCCGAGCGACTCGTACCAGTCGAGCAGCGCGCTGTGCGTATCGGGCATCGGCATCCCGTCGAGCACGCCGATCCCGTACGCGAAGAACGACAGCGGGCGCTGCGCGGTGATCTTCGAGTCGAGCTGGCGCAGGCTGCCGGCCGCCGCGTTGCGCGGGTTCGCGAATTCGCGCTGCTCGGCCGCGCGCTGGCGGTCGTTCAGGCGTGCGAAATCGCGCTTGAACATCAGCACCTCGCCGCGCACGTCGAGCACGGCCGGCACGTTCTTGCCCTTCAGCTTCAGCGGAATCGAGCGGATCGTGCGCACGTTCTCGGTCACGTCCTCACCCGTCGTCCCGTCACCGCGCGTCGACGCCTGCACGAATACGCCCTGCTCGTAGCGTAGCGAGATCGCGAGGCCGTCGAACTTCAGTTCGCATGCGTATTCGACCGGCTCCGTCACCGAGCCGGCGAGATCGGTCGTCTTGTCGAGCGCGTCGGCGACACGCTTGTCGAATGCGGCGATGTCCTCGTCGGCGAAACCGTTGTTCAGCGACAGCATCGGCGCATCATGGACGACCGGCGTAAAGCCGCCGGCCGCCTCGCCACCGACGCGCTGCGTCGGCGAATCGGGCGTCACGAGTTCGGGATGGTCGGTTTCGAGCTGCTGCAGTTCGCGGAACAGCCGGTCGTATTCGGCGTCGGGCAGATCCGGCTGGTCGAGCACGTAGTAGGCGTAGTTCGCCCGCTCGAGTTGATCACGCAGCCACGCGGCGCGCATGTCGGGCTGGCTGGCTGGCGGTTCGGCTTGGGTTCGGGCCATGCTGGCGGCAGATTCGTTCTGAGAAAATCGGATGCCAGATTATCTCAGTTTGCCGCCGTGGCGGGGCGTGCAATGCGCGCCCGATGCGCGTGCTGCAGCGCAAACAGCAAGGTGTGCGCTGCAGCGACGAACGGCGGCATCGGCGCCCGCCGTCCGCCCATTCGCGTTACTGGCTGAAGAGGCGGCGCGTGACCGGCGAACCGGCCGGGATGCCGGCTTCCTCGAGCTTCGCGTACAGCTTCATCAGTTGCTGATCGATCGCGGCCAGCGTCGATTCCGGCAGCGGCCGCCGCGAATCGTCGACGACCCGCGCGCCGATCCGCTCGGACAGCGACTTCGCGTAATCGCACATCAGCCGGAACGGCAGGATGTCCTCTTCGGCGACCGGCACGTCGAGCACCAGCGTGATCATGTTGCCGCCCTTGTACGTGAGGTCGTCACGCAGGAAGTTCGTGTCGCCGAACTGCAGCATGAACACGGGGTTCTGCTTCGCGTCGAGCTTCACGAAACGCGTGCCGTCGCGCGACAGCAGCAGCCCGTCCTGCGATGCGACCGCCTGCACGTAGTTCGCCGACCACGGCGCGCCGTCCGACATCACGTTGATCGACAGTTGCGCGTCGCATTGCGCGGCAAACGCGTCGAGCTCGCGCGCCATCGCGACCGTTTCCATCATGTCCGGGAATTCCGGCGCACCGTCGATCGCGTCGGCGAACTGCTGGACGCCCGTCACGAATTCGGAGAACTCGAGCTCGTTCAGCGCGCCACTGCGGTTCGCGAGCTGCGCGGCCGCGCGCAGTTCCTCGTAGCGCACGCCGTTCTGCAGCAACTCCCACTGGCCGCCTTCCGGCTTGCCTTCGATGTGCACGGGCTTGCTGCCCGCGCGGCGCAGCCGCTGTGCGGCCGGCAGGATCTTGTCGCCCGGCAGCGACCCGCCGAGACGGATCGGCACGATGCAGTCGATCCGGCGGTCGACGATCGCCGGCGGTGCCGACGAGATCGTCGTGGCGGCCGGCAGCACGGGTTCGGCCGGCTCTGCCGGTTCAGCGTGCGCTTCGTGCGCGGAGGCCGGTGCGGCTACTTCGCCGGCAACCGGCTCGACCGCCTCGGCCGGTGCATCGACACCGGTCGCCTCGGCCTGCAGATCGGCCGGCATGTCGGCCG
>NZ_JAAGPG010000584.1:0-233 GCF_017104665.1 Burkholderia sp. Se-20378
TAATACGTGCTGTCAGTTGATGTTTGCTAGCGTACGTTAGTTTCTTTGCTCTAGTTACATACATATCGCTTTGTGTCGATATGTTCACTTCTACACATGCGTTATGCTTCTCCGCGTAGTTATTTTGTTGCTCTCTTATGTGTCTCATACGTCCTCGTTCTTGTCGTTCGCGTGTTCACATTTTTGTCACCTTTTCTCTCTTGTCCTTTCTTTTTTTTTTTTTTTTTTTTTTT
>NZ_JAAGPG010000585.1:0-4835 GCF_017104665.1 Burkholderia sp. Se-20378
CGCGACCTTGCGGGTCGGGCGCTTGAGCAGCGGTGCGAGGTACTTGCCGGTAAAGCTCGCCTTCGTCTTCGCGACCTGCTCGGGCGTGCCCTGCGCGATGATCTGGCCGCCACCGGCACCGCCTTCGGGGCCGAGGTCGATCACCCAGTCGGCCGTCTTGATCACGTCGAGGTTGTGCTCGATGATCACGACCGTGTTGCCCTGGTCGCGCAGCCGGTGGATCACTTCCAGCAGCAGTGCGATGTCGTGGAAGTGCAGGCCGGTGGTCGGCTCGTCGAGGATGTACAGCGTGCGGCCGGTGTCGCGCTTGGAGAGCTCGAGCGACAGCTTCACGCGCTGCGCCTCGCCGCCCGACAGCGTCGTGGCCGACTGGCCGAGACGGATGTAGCCGAGGCCGACGTCGAGCAGCGTCTTCAGCTTGCGCGCGATGACCGGCACCGCGCTGAAGAACGCGTACGCATGCTCGACGGTCATGTCGAGCACTTCGCTGATGTTCTTGCCCTTGTACTGCACTTCGAGCGTTTCGCGGTTGTAGCGCTTGCCGTGGCACACGTCGCACGGCACGTAGACGTCCGGCAGGAAGTGCATTTCCACCTTCAGCACGCCGTCGCCCTGGCACGATTCGCAGCGGCCGCCCTTCACGTTGAACGAGAAGCGGCCCGGATCGTAGCCGCGCTCCTTCGAGGTCGGCACGCCCGAGAACAGCTCGCGGATCGGCGTGAACAGGCCGGTGTAGGTGGCCGGGTTCGAGCGCGGCGTGCGGCCGATCGGCGACTGGTCGACGTTGATCACCTTGTCGAAGTGCTCGAGGCCCTCGATCGCCTCGTGCGGCGCCGGCTCGGCCGACGAACCGTACAGGTGGCGCGCGACCGCGTGATACAGCGTGTCGTTGATCAGCGTCGACTTGCCGGAACCCGACACGCCGGTGATGCAGGTCAGCAGGCCGACCGGCAGCTCCAGATCGACATGCTTCAGGTTGTTGCCGTGCGCGTCGACGATGCGCAGCATCCGCTCGGGATCGGGGGCGAGCCGCTCGTCCGGGTACTCGATCGTGCGCTTGCCGACCAGGTACTGGCCGGTGAGCGACTGCGGGTTCGACTGCACCTGCTTCGGCGTGCCCTCGGCCACGATCACGCCGCCGTGCTCGCCGGCGCCCGGGCCCATGTCGACGACGTAGTCGGCCGTGCGGATCATGTCCTCGTCGTGCTCGACGACGATCACCGAGTTGCCGAGGTCGCGCAGATGCTTGAGGGTCGAGATCAGGCGGTCGTTGTCGCGCTGGTGCAGGCCGATCGACGGCTCGTCGAGCACGTACATCACGCCCGTGAGGCCCGAGCCGATCTGCGACGCGAGCCGGATGCGCTGCGCCTCGCCGCCCGACAGGGTTTCGGCGCTGCGCTCGAGCGACAGGTAGTCGAGGCCGACGTTGTTCAGGAAGGTGAGGCGCGCGACGATTTCCTTGATCACCTTGTCGGCGATCTCGCGTTTCGCGCCTTCGAGCGTCAGGCCGTCGAAATAGCCGAGTGCGTCGCGCAGCGGCCAGCCGCTGATTTCAAAGATGCCGCGCGCGTAGTCGCCCGTGCCGATCCGCACGTGGCGCGCTTCGCGGCGCAGGCGCGTGCCGTCGCAGGACGGGCACGGCTGGTTGTTCTGGTACTTCGAGAGTTCTTCCCGCACCGCGACCGAATCGGTCTCGCGGTAGCGGCGCTCGAGGTTCGGGATGATCCCTTCGAACACATGCTCGCGGATCGTCGTGCGGCCGCGCTCGTTGATGTACGAGAACGGGATCGTCTGCTTGCCCGAGCCGAACAGCAGCACCTTCCGGATCTTTTCCGGCAGATCCTCGAATGCGGCGTCGATGTCGAATTCGTAGAACGCCGCGAGACTCTGCAGCATCTGGAAATAGAACTGGTTGCGGCGGTCCCAGCCCTTCACGGCGCCGGCGGCGAGCGACAGCGACGGGTGCGCGACGACCCGCTTCGGGTCGAAGAACGTGATCTGGCCGAGGCCGTCGCATTCCGGGCACGCGCCCATCGGGTTGTTGAACGAGAACAGGCGCGGCTCGAGCTCCTGCAGCGAGTACGAGCAGATCGGGCACGCGAACTTCGAGCTGAACAGGTGCTCGTGGTCGGTATCCATTTCGAGCGCGATCGCGCGGCCGTCGGCGAGGCGCAGCGCCGTCTCGAACGACTCGGCGAGGCGCTGCTTCATGTCCGGGCGCACCTTCAGTCGGTCGACGACGACGTCGATCGTGTGCTTGTCGTTCTTCTTCAGCTTCGGCAGCGACTCGACCTCGTAGATCTTCGCGACGCCTTCGTTCGCGGTACCGCCGCCCGAGCGCACGCGAAAGCGCACGAAACCCTGCGCCTGCATGTCCTCGAACAGCTCGGCGTGCTCGCCCTTGCGGTTCGCGACGACGGGCGCGAGGATCATCAGCTTGGTTTCCTCGGGCAGCGCGAGCGCCGCATCGACCATCTGCGACACGCTCTGCGCTTCCAGCGGGATATCGTGGTCGGGGCAGTACGGCGTCCCGACACGTGCGAACAAAAGTCGCAGGTAGTCGTGGATTTCCGTGACCGTGCCGACGGTCGAACGCGGGTTGTGGGACGTCGCCTTCTGCTCGATCGAGATCGCCGGCGACAGGCCTTCGATCAGGTCGACGTCGGGTTTCTCCATCAGCTGCAGGAACTGGCGGGCATACGCGGACAGGCTTTCGACGTAGCGGCGCTGGCCCTCGGCATAAAGGGTATCGAACGCGAGCGACGACTTGCCCGACCCGGACAACCCGGTAATCACGATCAGCTTGTGGCGCGGCAGGTCGAGATTGACGTTTTTCAGGTTGTGGGTACGAGCCCCACGAATGCGGATCTGTTCCATGAACCTGGCGAAAATGGAGGGAACCAAACCTGCTACTATAACGGCTTTTCGAGGCCGTCGTTTGGGGTCCCCAGCCTTAGCAGCAGGTGGCAGCAAGATGGCGCCTGCGCCGGGAAAGCGGCCGCGCCGCGCGGTTCCGGGCGGCCTGCGGGCTGCCTGAATCCTGCCCCGACGTGTTGCCGGCCAAGCCTCCCGGGCCGCTGGTCCTGATCTTCCGCCGCCCGGTGTCGGGCGGACATTCCGATCATTCGAAATTCATTCCCGATGTCCAATCCGTCTGCCACGTCTTCCCGCATGACTGCGCCCGAATTGCGCGCGACCACGTCGCTCGCGGCGATCTTCGCGCTGCGCATGCTCGGCCTGTTCATGATCATGCCGGTGTTCTCGGTCTACGCGAAAACCATCCCGGGCGGCGACAACGTGCTGCTCGTCGGTATCGCGCTCGGGGCCTACGGCGTCACGCAGTCGCTGTTCTATATCTTCTACGGCTGGGCGTCCGACAAGTTCGGCCGCAAGCCGGTGATCGCCACCGGTCTCGTGATCTTCGCGATCGGCAGCTTCGTCGCCGCGTCCGCGCACGACATCACGTGGATCATCGTCGGCCGCGTGATCCAGGGGATGGGCGCGGTGTCGTCCGCGGTGCTCGCGTTCATCGCCGACCTGACCTCCGAGCAGAACCGCACGAAGGCGATGGCGATGGTCGGCGGCTCGATCGGCGTGTCGTTCGCGGTCGCGATCGTCGGTGCGCCGATCGTGTTCCACTGGGTCGGGATGAGCGGGCTGTTCGCGATCGTCGGCGTGCTGTCGATCCTCGCGATCGGCGTCGTGCTGTGGATCGTGCCCGACGCGGCGAAGCCCGTGCACGTGCCCGCGCCGTTCGCCGAGGTGCTGCACAACGTCGAGCTGCTGCGCCTGAACTTCGGCGTGCTGGTGCTGCACGCGACGCAGACGGCGCTGTTCCTCGTCGTGCCGCGCCTGCTCGTCGATGGCGGCCTGCCGGTCGCCTCGCACTGGAAGGTCTACCTGCCGGTGATGGGGCTCGCGTTCGTGATGATGGTCCCGGCGATCATCGTCGCGGAAAAACGGGGCAAGATGAAGCCGGTGCTGCTCGGCGGCATCCTGGCTATCCTGATCGGCCAATTGCTGCTGGGCAGCGCGCCGCATACCATCCTGATTGTGGCAGCGGTCCTTTTCGTCTACTTCCTCGGCTTCAACATCCTGGAAGCGTCTCAGCCGTCGCTCGTGTCGAAGCTCGCGCCCGGTTCGCGCAAGGGCGCGGCCACGGGCGTCTACAACACCACGCAGTCGATCGGGCTCGCGCTCGGCGGCATCGTGGGCGGCTGGCTGCTGAAGCACGGTGGCGCCAATACGGTCTTCTACACGTGTTCTGGGCTCGTTGCCGCGTGGCTTATAATCGCGGCCAGCATGAAAGCGCCGCCGCGCAAGGCCTGAACTCACTTCGGGCAGGCACCGGCGGCGTTCGCCGGCTTGCCCGGCGGGCCGTACCGACAGCATGAGCGGGCGGCCCGGCATCGAATTTACTGGAGAAACACATGGCATCCGTCAACAAGGTCATCCTCGTCGGCAATCTCGGCGCCGATCCTGAAGTCCGTTACCTGCCGAGCGGCGACGCGGTTGCGAACATCCGTCTCGCGACGACCGACCGCTACAAGGACAAGGCAAGCGGCGATTTCAAGGAAATGACCGAGTGGCATCGCGTCGCGTTCTTCGGTCGTCTGGCGGAAATCGTCAGCGAGTACCTGAAGAAGGGTTCGTCGGTCTATATCGAAGGCCGCATCCGCACGCGCAAGTGGCAGGGTCAGGACGGCCAGGATCGTTACTCGACCGAAATCGTCGCAGACCAGATGCAGATGCTCGGCGGCCGCGGTGCGGGCGGCGGCGGCGGTGGCGGCGGTGACGAAGGCGGTTACGGCGGCGGCTACGGTGGTGGCGGCGGC
>NZ_JAAGPG010000058.1:0-28283 GCF_017104665.1 Burkholderia sp. Se-20378
CGCCGACGCGCAGCAGAGCCACGCGGCCAGCACGGCGCGCAGCGTGCGCCGACGGCGGCGCGATGACGGTTGCGGTTGACGGGGGATCGATGTCATCGCGGGGCTCATTTTGCGTACGTGAAGCCGGCCTGCTGCAGTTCGGGCAGCGTGCCGACCGCGCCCGGCGTGACGATCGCCGACGGGATCACGTGGTTGGTCAGGTCGGCCGCGAGCGCATCGAGCGGCAGCTTGTCGGGATTCGCGTTCGCGGCGTCGAGGCGTTCCGCGAGTTCCCAGATCGCGTTGTGGCACGACAGGAACACGACGCCGCGCTGTTGCAACGCAGCGAGGCTGTTGTCGTGCGACGAGAACGCGCCGTCGGGCAACTCGTGGTCTTGTGCACCCTTCGATTGCGCGGGCTTCGCGTCGAGCAGCGTGTTGGACGGAAACGCGGCGCCGGCGAATTTCGCGAGGCCGTATTTGTCCCACGCGGCCTTGTCGAACAGCGCGAGATGCGCGCTGCCGTGCGTGGCCGACACGACGAGGAAATCCGGATGGCGGTACGACCAGATCTGCGCGTTCAACGAGTTGCGCATCAGGTTCAGCCACGGGCCGCCGAGCTCGGTGTTGTCCCACACCTGCTTCGGGCCGCCGCGGTAGCCGGTCACTTCGGCGAGCGCCGCGTGATCCCACTGGTCGGGGCGTTCGAGGATCATCGGCACCGTCTTGAAGTCGCGCCGCCTCGGTGCGGCCGCGAGGCGGCGCGTGAGATCGGCGAGGTGCGTGGCGCCGCCGGGCAGCAGCGCGCCGGTTTCTGGCGTGGCGGCGTGAGCGGAGCGCGCAGCGGCGAGCAGCGCGGTGCCGGCCGCGAGGCCGAGTGTCTTGAGCGCGCCTCGGCGCGCATGCCGGTCGGACATGGCTTTTATCTCCCGGAATCGTTTTTGTGGGGGCGTGTCGCGTTGCCGTGCAGTGATGCGGCGTCGCGAATGCGTAGCCAGTCTAGCGGCGCGCGCTCGATACGGAAAATCGCGATATCGGATGGGAGATATTCGAGGGTCTGATGATTGGACGGCTGGGTGGGGGCGGTGCGATCGGTGCGACGGCCATCGGAACGCGTGTGTTGCATCCGACCTGCTTCGGCGCGCCGAGTAGTTGGGGGACATCCCGCGGACGGCTCCGGCTTGGTTTGGTGAATTGGCCGGAATATTGATCTGGATGACTGATTATGTGACGCGGGGAGCAAGAAGGCGGCTTGTATAATCGCCCCCCCAACGAATGCACCCACGCTTTACCGAGAGAGAACGTTATCCATGAACTGGGACGATGCCCGCGTTTTTCTGGCAGTTCATCGCACCGGGACGCTGCGCGAAGCCGCGGCCGTGCTCGATGTCGATCAGGCCACCGTGGGGCGACGCCTGACGGCGCTCGAGAAGGCGCTGGGCGCGAAGCTGTTTCTCAAGACGTCGTCCGGCTATGTCGTGACGCAGGTCGGCGAGCATTCGCTGCAGGCCGCGGAAGCGATGGAGCAGGCGGCGAGCGACTTCGAGCGTCGCGTCCACGGTTCGGACGACCGGCTCGAAGGCGAGGTGCGGGTGACGACGACCGATTCCCTCGCGATGGATTTCGTCGTGCCCGCGATACGGTCGTTGCGACGGAAATGCCCCGCGATACACGTGGTTCTGACAACGTCGGTGCAGGTGCTCAACCTGACCCGGCGCGATGCGGATCTCGCGATTCGAACCGTGATGCCGGAAAACCCCGATCTGGTTCGCCGGAAGCTGGCCGAGTGGGAGGTCGGGCTGTTCGCGAGTCGCGAGTATCTGGATGCGCACGGCGAGCCCGCGACCGGGGCCGCCTTCGACGGGCATGACCTGGTCGTCTACCAACCCTCCATCACGTCCAACCAGGGCGACACGCTGTGCGGCGAGTCGATGGAACGCGGGCGCATCGCTGCGCAAGTGAGTTCGAGCCTGATGCTGGCGACAGCGATCCGGTCGGGCATCGGCATCGGCGAACTGCCGGTGTATATGGCGCAAGAGGATGATTCGCTCGTGCGAATCTGGCCCGACAAGTCGCGAGCTGCGCCGTACCGGGTCTGGCTCGTGTCGCATACGGACCTGAACCGGACGGCGCGCGTTCGGGCCGTCACCGCCGAGATTGCTGCTTCGTTCGACCGCTATCGATAGCGGCCGGGATCTTGCCGGTGCGGGGCCGGGTACTCAACGGGGCTGGGCCTTGCGCATCGACAGCGTACGTCGCGCGGCATACCAGCGCGGCACGATCGCAACCGCCGCGACGATCGCGAAGAACGGCATGGCCGTCGCGAGCACGTGGCTGCCGGTGCCGAGCAGGCTGCCGGACACGGTGGCCGCGAGCGACGCACTGCCGATCTGGAAGAAGCCGACGAGCCCGGAGGCCGTGGCCGCGCGCCCGTGTTCGCTTGCGATGGCGCCCGATACGGCGAGCGACAGCGACGATCCGTTCGACAGGCTGACGACGAACATCGGCAAGACGATCGCGATGACGCCCTTGACGTGCGCCGACTCGCACAGCGCGAATGCGATGCCGCCGGCTACGAAGCAGCCCACGCCGGCCGCGACGATCGCGTCGTAGGACATCCGGTCGAGCATGCGGCGCGAGAGCAGGTTGGCGGAAATGATGCCGGCGGTCAGCGGCAGATAAAGCCAGCCGCTTTGCTGTTCCGACAGACCGAGGCCGGCGAAGATGAACGGCGATTGCGTCAGGTAGACGAACCACGCGCAATAGATCGCGCAGACGACGAGCGTGTACCGGATGAATGCCCGATCCCCGAGCACGTCGGCGAAGCCGGCCAGCGGCACGGCGCGATGTTGCCCCGGCGTGACGGGCGGCCGCGTTTCCTTCAGAAGAAGCTGGACGAGCACGAGCGCGAGCCCGCCAAACGCGGCGACGAAAATGAAATCGCTCCGCCACCCGAACCACGCCGCCAGATATCCGCCGATTGCGGGCGCGATCGCCGGAGACAGCGACACGAGCGGATACACGATGCTGTAGACCTTCGCGGATGCGTTCTTGTCGCAGGTGTCGGCGATGATCGCGCGACCGATGACGAGGCCGGACGCCGCGCCGAGCGCTTCGAGCACGCGCCAGCCGAGAAAGCTTGTGAAGCCGCTGGCGCTGGCACAGCCGATCGAGCCGGCGATGTACACGAGGATGCCGACCGTCAGCACGGGTTTGCGTCCCCATCGATCGGACAGGGGGCCGTAGAACAGTTGCGCGCAGGCGAGCACGATCAGGTACGCCGATACCGTCTGCGGCATCTGCCATGCGCCGATCGAAAACTCGTGGGCCATCGACGGCATCGCGGGCAGGTAGACGTCGGACGTGATCAGGCCAAAGGCGCTCAACAGGGAGACGACGAGGATCAGTGAGAAGTTGGACATGTTCGCTGGGTGGTTGAGGCGGAGCGCGTGAGCGCGCGGAGATGACGGCGCGCATCGAGCAGCCCTGAGAAAAGGCCGCGGCGATCATACGGCGTGCGATGCGGTTCGGGAGCGGGCGGAAATGCATCGCTCGAATGCATTTTTGCGGGCAGCGCAGCGGGTGCCGGGGAGGCGTGTGGAGGGCGGCGTCGGGCGTTGTGCGGGACGCCGGTCAAGCAGAATCCTGCGCGGGTGTTGGTGGCGAGCAACGAGGCGTCTCGCTGTCGTTCTTGTTGCGCCGGATGGTCGGACGATGTTTCGTCGAAGCGTTGCTGTTCGACGCAACGTGCGCGGGCTTGCCGCAATCGATCAACCGTGAAGTAGCCGGGATGCTGCGCCAAGGAGGGGAGAGGGGAGCGGCTGCGCGTGGAAGGCAGCCGCTGATGCGGGTTTGCGCGTGGGCCGTCGCTTGCCGGCCAGCCCACGTACGCATCAGGCCATCAGACCATCAGACCATCAGAACGACACCGTCGTCGTCAGCGTGACGAGCCGCGGCTCGCCAACCGCGACGATCAGGTTGTTGTTGCTCGACGGGTAGTAGGTCTTGTCGAGCAGGTTCTTCACGTTGAGCTGGAAGCGCGTCGGGAACTTGCCGATCGTCGTTTCGTAGGCCGCGAACGCGTCGACGGTCACATAGCCGGGCAGCGTGAAGCTGTTCGCGGTGTCCCCCGGGCGTGCACCGACAAGACGTGCGCCGCCGCCAAAGCGCCAGCGGCCAGGCAGGTTCGCGATCGCCGTGTCGTACACCGCGAACAGGCTGCCTGTGTGGCGCGCGACGTTGACGAGCGGTGTGTTGCTGTCGCGATCGTTCGCGTTCGTATAGGCGTAGCTGCCGATCACGCTCAGATGGCGCGTGATCTGCCCCGCGACGTCGAGCTCGATCCCGCGCGAGCGCGCGGTGCCGATCGTCGACGTGAGATCGCCGACCGTGACCGCGACGTTGCGCTTGTCGATCTGGTAGACCGCGAGCGTGCCGGTGATCGCCGGCTTCAGGCTGAACTTCAGCCCGGCCTCGAGCACGCGGCCATATTCGGGCGCGAGCGGCGCGGCCACGTTCGTGGCGACGTTCGGCTTGAACGAGCGGCTCACGTTCGCATAGGCAGTCAGCGCCGGCGTGAGCGCATATGCGAGCCCGAACTGCGGCAGCCACACGGTGCCGCGCGAGCGGTCGGCGAACGCGAACGGCCGCCCCATCCCCGATTCCTGCTGCCAGTTTTCCCAGCGCAATCCGCCTACCGCCGTGAGCCGGTCGGTGAGCTTCACCGAGTCCTGCACGATCGTCGAATACGCATGCACCACCGAGCGCGAATCGCTCTGCTTCGGGTTGGGCGTGCCGCCCGGCGCGAGCAGGTCGTACACGGGATCGTAAAGATTGAAGCCCTTGGTTGCTTTGCCGCGGATCGTGTCGCCGCGGAAGCTGCGCTGCCGCTCGTATTCGCCGCCGATATAGATCGCGTGGTTCATCCCGGCGAGCGTCACGTTGCCGAGCAGGCCGAGCGTCGCGATCTGGTCGGAATCGTTGCGCCCGAGGTTCGCATCGGACGAGCGCGTCAGTGCGCCGGTCGTGCTGTTGAACGCGGTGGCGCGGGTGATGGTTTGGTCGTAGCGATCGCGGCCCCAGCCGTAGGTCGCACGCACGCGCCACGCATCGGAGAAGCGGTGCTCGATGCGTGCGCGCAGCGTTTCCTGGATGCCGTTGCTCTGCGACCATGCTTCTTCATAGCGGCGATAGCGCAGCGCATCGTCGAGCTGGCCGTTCACGAGCACGGTGCCGCGATCGAACGGCGTCGTGTAGTCGACGTACTGGTAGCTGACGTCGATCGACGTGTTCGCGTCGCGCCACGACAGCGCGGGCGCGATCAGCGCGTCGCGCTGGCGGCCGAAGCTGCGCCAGTAGCGGCTCGTGTCGTATTGCCCGGTCAGCCGGAACGCGAGCGTGCCGCCCGCGACCTGGCCCGGCTTGCCGAGCGGGCCCGTGAGGTCGAACGTCGCACTGCTGCCGCCGTGGCTCGTGCGCGACGCGGAAATCGAGCCGCCGAACGTGTCTTCCGGCTTGCGCGTGACGAGGTTGATCACGCCGCCCGGATCCTGCATCCCGTAGAGCAGCGACGCCGGGCCCTTCAGCACTTCGACGCGGTCGATCGTCGCGAGATAGCTGTGCAGCACCGGCGTGCGCACGCCGTCGACGAGCACGGAGCCGTCGTTGTTCGACCCGAAGCCGCGCTTGATGAACGCGTCGCGCGTGCCGCCGAGCGTGTTGGTCTGGGTGACGCCGCTGATGTTGCCGAGCACGTCGTCGAGCGAGCGCGCCTGCTGGTCCTGCATCACGCTGCTGCTGACCACCGCGACCGATTGCGGAATTTCCTTGATCGAACGGTTGTCGCCGCCCGCGATGCTCGTGGTGCGCGGCTGATAGCCGACCGTCGGATCGGCGGTTGCCGATGCGCTGACGCTGATGGCCGGGAGTTCGCGCGCGGTCGGCGGCGCGGGTGTGGAAGCGGCAGCAGCGGGCTCGGCGTCGCCGCGTTCGGCGGCGGACGCATGCGTGCCGCTCGCGACGCACAGGGTGATCAGGGCAGGCAGGCTCGTGCGCCACGGACGCAGGGTCCGGGCGCGGCGGGGCGTTCGACGGGATGGCATGAATCGATGCAGGACGGAGTACTAAGGATCGTGTCGCGGGCCGCAGCGTTTCGCCGCGACCAGGAGGCGAATAATATATGTAATGAGAATCATTTGCAATTGTAATGAGACGATCGGCGGTGCGCGGGCCTCGGTTGCCGGGCCGTCGGTCGTCTGCTACCGTAGCGACCAAAATCAGACGCAGTGAAATTCAATGAGAGAGCCGGGGGCCGCACCATGTCATCTTCCTGTCACGTCGCGTTCAGCGCGACGCTGCACACCGCGCACGACCATGCGGGTGGTGAAGTGATCGCAGCCGTGTTCCGCCATTCGAACGATTAAAGCAACGGAAGCGAATTCGTCCGGCGCAAGCGCCGGGCTTGGATCACTTCAATCACCACGCTAGACGGGAGACCACCCATGAAGAAGATTTCCGCGCCGTTCGCGGCGGCCGCGCTTGCGGCGTGCACGATGCTGGCCGGCGTTCACCAGAGCGCCTGCGCCGCGTCGGACACCGAGCCCGCGATCGACGCGCATTACGGCGCCGTGATCGAGGCCTATACGCAGGACATGGCCGCCGCGAAGACGAAGTACGACGGCAAGCGCCTCGTGTTCGTCGGCGCCGTGATCCGGATGGGCAGCGACCCGGGCGGCACCTATTTCGGCGCGTTGACGAAGGACGGCGAGCAATTCGACACGCATTTCGACGTGGCTGACCAGGATGCGCTGAAGCCGAAATTCCCCGGCGGCGAGATCAAGCCGTTCGTCACGTCGGCGGCGTTCCGCTTCAGTTGCGTGAACGAGGGCTATATCGATGCGCCGGTGCTGCCGGGCCTGAAACTCGCACACTGCCGCCTCGCCAACTGACCGGCGCGCCGCGGCCATCGTGCCGCGGTACCGCCATCCGGCCGCCGCGCGTCACCCGCGCGTGCTTTCACCTTCCAGCCGCCGCACGGCTTCCGCCACTTCGTTCCTGAAGCGCACGAGCGCCGCCTGTTCCGGCGCCGGCGGCTGCACGGCCGCCCACAGCATGTCGACGAGCTGCGTGGCCGTCGCTTCCGTATCGAGCTTGCGGTGCCCGAGGATCGCATCCCACAGCACGTGCTCGATCGGCCCGAACACCATCGAGCGCAGCAGGCTCAGCGGCAGGTCGGTGCGCACCTGCCCGGCCGCCTGGCCGCGCGCGAGCACGTCCATCAGCGGCGCGGTGTAGCGGCGCTGCAGCGCAGTGAGTTCGTCGCTCAGCGCATGCTGTTTCGCGCGGCCTTCCGACAGCACCAGCGCGCACAGGCCCGTGCCGTTCACCAGCATCAGCCGCAGGTGGGTGCGCACGATGAACGCGAACTGCTGCTGCACCGACGCGTCCTGCGGCATCCCTTCCTCGAACGCGGCGATGTTTTCGTCGTACCAATCCGCGATGACCCGTGCGCACAGCTCGCGCTTGCCGCGGAAATAGCTGAACACCGTCGCCTCCGAGACGCCCACGCGCTGCGCGATCTCGGCGGCCGTCGCATGCTCGTAACCTTTTTCGGCGAACACTTCCCGGCCGGCGCGCAGAATGTCCTGTACGCGTTGCTGGGATTTGCGCCCGGCGGGCGCGCGCGACGTGTCGGTGCGGTCGGCTTTGACGGTGGCGGTCATGGTGTCGGCGGTAGCGGCTGTCATCTCGCCATGATATCTGAGTGTCACTCAAAAAACTATTGACGCCGAACCCGAAGAGGCGCGAAACTGTGCAAAATTTACGCTGTATTGGTCAATGAATCTGAGCATTCATTCGATTTGAGCGAAACTCAGAAATCGGTGAGTGCCACACACTTTCTGGAGACGGAGGAGACATGATCAACCTGCCCGGTGTGCAATTCATGCTCGGTGAAGACATCGAGATGCTGCGCGACGCCGTCGCGACGTTCGCGGCGAAGGAAATCACGCCGCGCGCGGCCGAGGTCGACCGCACCGACCAGTTTCCGATGGATCTGTGGAAGAAGTTCGGCGATCTCGGCGTGCTCGGCATGACGGTGGCCGAGGAATACGGCGGCGCGAACATGGGCTACACCGCGCACATGGTCGCGATGGAAGAGATCTCGCGCGCATCGGCGTCGATCGGCCTGTCGTACGGCGCGCACTCGAACCTGTGCGTGAACCAGATTCACCGCAACGGCACCGACGCGCAGAAGCAGAAATACCTGCCGAAGCTCGTGTCGGGCGAACACATCGGCGCGCTCGCGATGAGCGAGCCGAACGCCGGCTCCGACGTCGTCAGCATGAAGCTGCGCGCCGACAAGCGCGGCGATCGCTACGTGCTGAACGGCACGAAGATGTGGATCACCAACGGCCCCGATTGCGACACGCTCGTCGTCTACGCGAAGACGGACGTCGAAGCCAACTCGCGCGGCATCACCGCATTCATCGTCGAGAAGGGGATGAAAGGCTTCTCGGTCGCGCAGAAGCTCGACAAGCTCGGCATGCGCGGCTCGCATACGGGCGAGCTGGTGTTCCAGGACGTCGAAGTGCCGGAGGAGAACATCCTCGGCCAACTCAACGGCGGCGTGAAGGTGCTGATGAGCGGCCTCGACTACGAGCGCGCCGTGCTGTCGGGCGGCCCGACGGGCATCATGGCCGCGTGCCTCGACGCGGTGGTGCCGTATATCCACGACCGCAAGCAGTTCGGCCAGTCGATCGGCGAATTCCAGCTGATCCAGGGCAAGGTCGCCGACATGTACACCACGTTCCAGGCATGCCGCGCGTACCTGTACGCGGTCGGCCGCCATCTCGACTCGGCCGGCAGCGACCACATCCGCCAGGTGCGCAAGGACTGCGCGGGCGTGATCCTCTACACGGCCGAGAAGGCGACGTGGATGGCGGGCGAGGCGATCCAGATCCTCGGCGGCAACGGCTACATCAACGAATACCCGGTCGGGCGCCTGTGGCGCGATGCGAAGCTGTACGAGATCGGCGCCGGCACGAGCGAGATCCGCCGGATGCTGATCGGCCGCGAGCTGTTCGCGGAAACGATGTAACGCCCCACGTCACGCGAACGGAGCCCCGTCGATGCCGATCATCGAATCGAAACTGAACCCGCGCTCGGAAGACTTCCGCGCGAATGCCACCGCGCTCGAGGCGGTCGTCGCCGACCTGCGCGCGAAGATCGAACAGCTCGCGCAAGGCGGCGGCCAGGCCGCGCGCGACAAGCACCTGTCGCGCGGCAAGCTGCTGCCGCGCGACCGCATCGCGCAACTGCTCGATCCGGGCGCGCCGTTCCTCGAGTTCTCGCAGCTCGCGGCGAACGGCATGTACAACGACGACGCGCCGGGCGCGGGCGTCATCACCGGGATCGGCCGGATCGCCGGCCGCGAATGCGTGATCGTGTGCAACGACGCGACGGTCAAGGGCGGCACCTACTACCCGGTTACCGTGAAGAAGCACGTGCGCGCGCAGGAAATCGCCGCGGAAAACCGGCTGCCGTGCGTGTATCTCGTCGATTCGGGCGGCGCGAACCTGCCGAACCAGGATGACGTGTTTCCCGATCGCGACCACTTCGGCCGCATCTTCTTCAACCAGGCGACGATGTCGGCGGCGGGGATCGCGCAGATCGCCGTCGTGATGGGCTCGTGCACGGCAGGCGGCGCGTACGTGCCGGCGATGAGCGACGAGTCGATCATCGTGAAGGAGCAGGGCACGATTTTCCTGGGCGGGCCGCCGCTCGTGAAGGCCGCGACCGGCGAGGAAGTGAGCGCCGAGGATCTCGGCGGCGGCGACGTGCATACGCGCCTGTCCGGCGTGGCCGACCATCTCGCGCAGAACGACGCGCATGCGCTGTCGATCGCGCGCAACATCGTCGATCACCTCGCGCCGAAGATCGCGTCGCCGGTCGCGCTGCGCGAGCCGAAGCCGCCGCGCTACGACGCAAAGAGCCTGTACGGCGTGATTCCGGTCGACACGCGCAAGCCGTTCGACGTGCGCGAGGTGATCGCGCGCATCGTCGACGATTCCGAATTCGACGAATTCAAGGCGCGCTACGGCACGACGCTCGTCACGGGCTTCGCGCACATCTGGGGCCACCCGGTCGGGATCGTCGCGAACAACGGCATCCTGTTCTCCGAATCGGCCGTGAAGGGCGCGCATTTCATCGAGCTGTGCTGCCAGCGCAAGATTCCGCTCGTGTTCCTGCAGAACATCACGGGCTTCATGGTCGGGCGCAAGTACGAGAACGAAGGCATCGCGCGGCACGGCGCGAAGATGGTGACGGCCGTGTCGAACGCGAAGGTGCCGAAGTTCACGGTGATCATCGGCGGCTCGTTCGGCGCCGGCAACTACGGGATGTGCGGCCGCGCCTTCGGCCCGCGCTTCCTGTGGATGTGGCCGAACGCGCGCATCTCGGTGATGGGCGGCGAGCAGGCCGCATCGGTGCTCGCGACGGTGCGTCGCGACGGCATCGAGGCGAAGGGCGGTTCGTGGTCCGCCGAGGAAGAAGATGCGTTCAAGCAGCCGATCCGCGACCAGTACGAGCGCCAGGGCCATCCGTATTACGCGAGCGCGCGGCTGTGGGACGACGGCGTGATCGACCCCGCGCAAACGCGTGACGTGCTCGGGCTCGGCCTTGCCGCGTCGATGAACGCGCCGATCGAAGACACACGCTTCGGCGTGTTCCGCATGTAACGGCCGGGAGGGCTGAACGATGCGATACGAAACGATCAAGGTAAGTGAAGCCGGCCGCGTGGCGACCGTCACGCTCGCGCGTCCCGACGTGCGCAACGCGTTCAACGAGACGACGATCGCGGAGCTGACCACCGCGTTCGAATGGCTCGACGCGCACGAAGGCGTGCGCGCGATCGTGCTCGCCGCGGAAGGCGCGGCGTTCTGCGCGGGCGCGGACCTGAACTGGATGAAGAAGATGGCCGGTTACTCGGACGACGAGAACCGTGCCGATGCGCGCAAGCTTGCGCGGATGCTCGAGGCGATCCATCGCTGCGGCAAGCCGGTGATCGCACGCGTGCATGGCGATGCGTATGCGGGCGGCGTGGGCCTGGTGGCGGCGGCCGACATCGCGATCGCCGCCGACGGCGTGAAGTTCTGCCTGTCGGAAGCGCGGCTCGGGCTGATCCCCGCGACGATCGCGCCGTACGTGGTGCGTGCGATGGGCGAGCGCGCGGCGCGCCGCTACTTCACGACGGCCGAGGTGTTCGACAGCGCGCGCGCGGCGTCGCTCGGCTTCATTCACGACGCGGTGCCGGCCGATGCGCTCGACGAAACGGTCGCGAAGCTGGCCGCGACGCTCGTCGCGAACGGCCCCGACGCGGTGAAGGCGTGCAAGCGGCTCGTCGCCGATGTCGCCGGCCGGCCGCTCGACGCGACGCTGATCGAGCAGACTGCCGACTGGATCGCGCGCACCCGCGCCGGCGCGGAAGCGCGCGAAGGGATTGCGTCCTTCCTCGAAAAGCGCACGCCGTCGTGGCGTGAATGATCGCGCAGCGCGCGTGACTACTTCTTTCCGGACGACACCGAAGCCATGTTCGACAAGATTCTGATCGCCAACCGCGGCGAAATCGCGTGCCGCGTCGCCGCGACGTGCAAACGTCTCGGGATCGCGAGCGTCGCCGTCTACTCCGACGCGGACGCGAACGCGAAACACGTGGCCGCATGCGACGAGGCCGTGCACATTGGCGGCTCGGCCGCGGCAGACAGCTACCTGCGCATCGAGCGCATCATCGAAGCCGCGCGCGCCACGGGCGCGCAGGCAATCCACCCCGGCTACGGCTTTCTGTCGGAGAACGAAGATTTCGCGCATGCGTGCGAAGCGGCCGGCATCGTCTTCATCGGGCCGCCGGTCGACGCGATCGCGGCGATGGGGTCGAAGGCCGCCGCGAAGGCGCTGATGCACGCGGCCGCCGTGCCGCTCGTGCCAGGCTATCACGGCGACGACCAGGACGCGGCCAACCTGCATCGCGAAGCCGACGCGATCGGCTATCCGGTGCTGCTGAAGGCCAGCGCGGGTGGCGGCGGCAAGGGGATGCGCGTGGTCGAGCGCTCCGACGATTTCCCGGCGGCGCTCGCGTCGTGCCAGCGCGAAGCCGCGAGCAGTTTCGGCAACGATCGCGTGCTGATCGAGAAATACCTGCAGCGCCCGCGCCACGTCGAGGTGCAGGTGTTCGGCGACACGCACGGCAATACCGTGTACCTGTTCGACCGCGACTGCTCGGTGCAGCGCCGTCACCAGAAGGTGCTGGAAGAAGCGCCGGCGCCGGGGCTGCCCGACGATCTGCGCCGCGCGATGGGCGAAGCGGCCGTCGCGGCTGCGCGCGCGGTTGCCTATGTCGGCGCGGGCACCGTCGAATTCATCATGACGGGCGACGCGTTCTACTTCATGGAAATGAATACGCGCCTGCAGGTCGAGCATCCGGTCACCGAGATGGTCACGGGGCTCGACCTCGTCGAATGGCAACTGCGCGTCGCCTCCGGCGAGCCGCTGCCGCTGAAGCAGGATGAACTGCACGTGCAGGGCCATGCGCTCGAGGCGCGTCTCTATGCGGAGAACCCGGCGCGCGGCTTCCTGCCGTCGACGGGCACGCTGAAGCACCTGCGGCTGCCGGCAGGCGTCGAGTTCGCGATCGGTGCATCGGTGCGCGTCGACAGCGGCGTGCGCGAAGGCGATGCAATCACGCCGTTCTACGATCCGATGATCGCGAAGCTGATCGTCCATGGCGCGGACCGTGCGGAAGCGCTGAGTCTGATGCTGCGCGCACTGCGTGCCTGTGAAGTGGTCGGCCTGCACACGAACGCTGCGTTCCTGCAGCGGATCGTGGCGTGCAAACCGTTCGCGACGGCCGATCTCGACACGGGCCTGATCGAGCGTAACCACGACACGCTGTTCGCACCGCAAGAGCCGCCGCGCGCGATGCTTGCGCTCGCGTGCGCGGCGCTGTTCGCACGCGAACGCGGCGCGGCCGCGCGGGGTTCATCGCCGTGGGGCGTGCTGCCGGACTGGCGACTGAACGGCGGCTATCGCCGCACGCTCGAATGGCACGCGGCCGAGCGCGAAGCGGACGTGACGGTCACATACGAAGACGACGGCGCGGTTGCGCGCCTCGCGACCGGCGGCGCAGCCGCGCAACCGTTCGCGTGGACGCGTGGCGCCACGCCGCTCGATTTCGACGTGACGCTCGGCGGCGTGCGCAGCAGCGGCCGCGTGTATGCGGACGGCGACAACTTCCACGTGTTCACGCAAGGCACGGCGGAGACGTTCGAATGGCGCAACCTGCTCGCGCATGCGGGTGACACGGAGCAGGGCGGTGGCCGCCTGACCGCGCCGATGCCCGGCAAGGTGATCGCGGTGCTGGTCGAACCCGGCCAGAAGGTCGAAGCCGGCACGCCGCTGATCGTGATGGAAGCGATGAAGATGGAGCACACGATCGGCGCGCCGAGCGCGGGCGTCGTCGCGGAAGTGCTGTACGGCGTCGGCGACCAGGTGTCGGATGGCGCGCAGTTGCTGATGATGGCGGAAGGCTGAGCGTCGCCTGTTTCGCTGGTTGCGGGCCGGCCGCTGCGGCTGCCGGCCCGTCAGAGACGCTTCGCGATTCGTTGCTCGACCGGTGCTGCAACGGACCTGCTTCGATCGTTCGGCAAAACGAAGCAATGCGAATCTTTCGATTGCATTACGCTTCCCGCTCTCCCTTCCGTCCCGACACGTGCCGCCATCTGCGTGCACGCCGCTCGCCCCCTTGCGCGACACTGTCGTGTAACACGCTGAAATTAGCATCTCGCCGTCGACATGACCGGTGCGCACCCGCGCCTGTGTCAAGTCATCACATTCACGGAGAGACGTTATGCGAAACTCGGCCCTACGGCCCGTCGCGGTCGTTGGCCTGATCGCGCTGACCGCACTCCTCGGCGCCTGCAACGACGACCTGACCGCACCCGCCGCACCCGCCGCACCCGTCGCGCAGCAGAAGGCCGCCTGCGGCGGCGGCGTGGTCGCCACCGCGCAGATGCACTGTCCGCCCGGTTTCACCGCACCTGCCTCCTCGCCCGCTTCCTGATCCCGGCCGTTTCCACCAGAAATCCAATCAAGAGCAACCAGCATGGCCACCCATTCGCGACGCGATTTTCTGAAGTTCTCCGCCGGCCTCGCCGGCGCGACCGCCGCCACCGCACTGCTGCCCGAATCGATCCGCAAGGCGCTGGCGATCGAGCCGAATTCCGTGACGGGCACGATCCAGGATGTCCAGCACATCGTCGTGTTCATGCAGGAAAACCGCTCGTTCGACCACTACCTCGGTCACCTGAGCGGCGTGCGCGGCTACAACGACCGCTTCCCGGTCACGCTGCCGAACGGCAAGCCGGTGTGGTTCCAGCCGCGGCAGGAGGACAAGACGAGCGTGATCGCGCCGTTCCGCTACGACACGACCAACCCGGGCGTCAACGCGCAGTGCATCGGCGGCCTGCCGCATACGTGGGCGACGACGCACGGCGCGATCGACAACGGTCGCGCGGATCAATGGGCGGTGCAGAAGTCGAACATGACGATGGGCTACCACGTCCGCGACGACATCCCGTTCCATTACGCGCTCGCGGATGCGTTCACCGTGTGCGACAACTACTTCTGCTCGATTCCGGGCAACACGCACCCGAACCGCATGTACCTGATGACGGGCATGGTCGACCCGCTCGGCACGGGCGGCGGCCCGCTGCTCGACAACACCGACTACATCGACAACCAGTTCGACAAGATCCAGTTGCCGCCCTTCAGCTGGACGACGTATCCGGAGCGCCTCGAGAAAGCGGGCATCTCGTGGCAGATCTACCAGCAGGGCACCGGGTTCGACAACTTCACCGGCAACTACGGCACGAACATGCTCGCGTGCTTCAACAACTTCGTGAATGCGCCGGCCGGCTCGTCGCTGCAGACGCGCGGGATGAGCACGCGCCCGATCACGCAGCTGAAGGCCGACGTGCAGGCGAACGCGCTGCCGCAGGTGTCGTGGCTGCTGCCGCCCGCCGCGTATTCGGAGCATCCGAAGTTCACGCCGCTGTACGGCGCGTACTACCTGTCGACGATTCTCGATGCGCTGACGTCGAATCCGGAGGTGTGGAGCAAGACCGTCCTGCTGATCATGTACGACGAGAACGACGGCTTCTTCGATCACGTCGTGCCGCCGTCGGCGCCGACGCTGCCGGGTTCCGGCATGAGCACCGTGGATGTGTCGCTCGAGCGGCACAACGTCGTGACCTCGACGCAGACGGGCACGTACACGGCCGACAACCTGCCGTACGGCCTCGGGCCGCGCGTGCCGATGTTCGTGGTTTCGCCGTGGTCGAAGGGCGGCTTCGTCTGCTCGCAGGTCTTCGATCACACGTCGGTGCTGCAATTCATCGAGAAGCGCTTCGGCGTGATGGAAACGAACATCTCGCCGTGGCGTCGCGCGATCTGCGGCGATTTGACGTCGGCGCTCGACTTCTCGAAATCGGATGCCACGCTACCGACCCTGCCGAGCACGCAGGCATACGTCGCGCAGGCGGACCTGCAGTGCTCGCGCGCGTCGTCGCAGACCGCGCCAGCCAGCACCGCGCAGCAGGTCGTGACGGCGCAAGAGGCCGGCACGCGGCCGGCGCGCGCGCTGCCGTACGAACTGCACGTGACGGGCCAGCTCCAGGCGCAGGGCTACGCGCTGACGTTCGCGAATACCGGCACGCAGGGCGCGCACTTCTGGGCCTATACGGGTGACGCGACCGCGATGCCGCGCCGCTATACGGTCGAAGCGGGCAAGCAACTGACCGATACGTGGGCGCTCGACGCGAACGGCAACTACCTGGTGAGCGTGTGGGGGCCGAACGGCTATTTCCGGCGCTTCGCGGGATCGGCCGCGGCCGATGCCGGCGCGAAGCCTGAAATCACGCCGTGCTACGACACCGCCAACGGCGACGTGTACGTGACGATCGCCAACGCGGGCGCGGGCCCGCTCACGGTCACGGCGACCGATGTCGCGTACGGCGGCGCACCGCGCACGCTGACGGTTCCGGCGGGGCAGCGCGTCGAAGCGCACTGGGATCTGTCGTGCAACAGCCACTGGTACGACCTGCAGTTCGCGGTGGCGGGGAACGCCGGATGGACGCGCCGGATCGCGGGGCACGTCGAAACCGGCAAGGCCAGCCTTACCGACCCGGCTGCCGTGGCGCCGACGATGACGGCGATCTGACGTTGGCCCACGTGCGCCGGCCGGTTGCGCCCGGCCGGCGCACGCGTTTGCAACGTCGAGGTTGAACCGCCGGCGTCAGCGCAGCACCCCGTCGTCGTGCGCCATCATCAGCGCCCGCATCGCGGACCACATCCCGTAGTAGTGCACGATATGGCTGTCCGCGCGGCGAAACAGCCAGGGCGTGTTGAAGCTGACGAGATCGGCCACGCCTTCGCCTTGCAATTGTCCGTCGCGCTCCATCGCGCGAATGAAATGCAGCTGGTCGCCGTCGCTCGCATAGACGCTCGACCGGTCGTGCAGCGCAGAGATCGTCGTCATCAGGTCGCGCAGCATCGCGTCGTTGCGTTCGGTGCGCCGGAACGCCATCACGCCGGAGTTGAAAGCCCACTGGCCGATATCCTGCGCGAGCAGCCAGTCGCGGCCTTCGAGCAGCGGCTCCAGTGCTTTCTGCTGGTCGGCGATCAGCACGTCGGCATCGAGCCACACGACCCATTCATGATGCTGCAGGTACGCATGCAGCAGCCACGGCTTGAACCAGTTGCCCGTCGCGTTCAGCTCGATCTCGGCGGGAATGTCGCGATGCACGTAGAGCGTGTAGCCGTGTGCGTCGCAGTAGCGCCGGAAATTCCGTTCGGCCACGCGTGCGTAGCTGCCGATGTTCGGCGTGTACAGCATCATCAGCGCGATCGGGCGACCGGGGTTGAACGTGCTGCGCTCGGCGGCCTCGTCCGGTGCGGCGATGTCGTGATCGAACGAGAACATCGGCCGGCCGGCGGCGCGGCAGCGGTTGACGTACGCCACGAGCGTGTCGCGAAAACGCGGCGTCGCGCCTTTCCGTTCGGGTTCGTGCGGCGTGTCGTCGATGCTGATCGCGAACGTCGGTTCGCGGCTCCACATCGGATCGAGGTGGGGGCCGCACGGCATGACGGCATACAACCCGTCGATCGGTGCCACGTAGCGACGCGTGTCGAGTCCGGCGAACAGCGCGGCTTCCGAGGTCAGCTTCGGCTCGCTGCCGAGCTTGCAGCGCTGCACGAGCTGCATCACGATCGCGCGCACCTCCGCCGTGTTGCGCCAGATCTGCACGTCGACCTGCGGCAGCGGAGGCGCGAACGCGTCGACGAGCAGCATGTCGCGGCCGCTCATCAGGCGGTCGAGCGCGACGGGCTCGATGATCGCCGCGTCTTCGCTGAGCAGCAGCACGAGCTCGTCGGGTTGCGCGCCGCGCAGCACATGGAGCAGGGATTCGTAGCGATACAGCGGTCGCAACGGCAGCGCCTGCGGCATCGCGGACGCATCGACGATTTCGTGGCGATATCCGTGCGCCTGCGCGTACCGCCGGTGATTCTCGAGGCTGGCGGGCGCGACCTGGCCGAAGTGGCTGATGACGATCATTGCGCGCCCTGAAGGTCCGGCAGCGGGCGCCGCAGTCGCTCGCGAACGCTGTCCATGCTCCAGAGTCCGAGACAGCGGTCGGACATCGGCACCGTGCCGATATCGGGCCCGTAGATGATGGATTCGTTGCTGCCTTCGACCAGCAGCGTCAGCGGCGGATCGAGATCGAACGGCGCCATCTCGAGGTTGATCGGCGTCCACTGGCCGGTCGCGATGTTCGCGTTGCGCGGATAGCTGCGGTAGATGAAGGTCGTGGTCAGCAGGTAGCGCGCTTTCGTCGCGGAGAACCGCTCGAAGGCGCGGAACACATCCGCATGGGAAAAATGAAACAGGCAGTCGCGGCACAGGATCAGGTCGGCGTCCGGCAGCGGATCCCGGAGCAGGTCGAGATGCACGAAACGACGGCTCGGCGTCGTCCACGTCGCCTGGTTGGCCGTCACGAGGGTCTGCACGATATCCGCGCCGATGTAGTCGATGCCGTCGAGGTCGACATGGCGCATCCAGTTGAAATCGCCGCACGGCGCGTCGAGCATGGAGCGCACCCCGAAGCGACCCAGCAGCCCGGGCAGCTCGCGAATGATCTGCGCGGTGTTTTTCAGCTCCGAACCCCACCCGGACACGCTTTCCTGCGAGTGCCAGCCTTTTTCGTCGTGGATCTTCTGGAAGACTTGCGCGGCATTGTGTTCCATTTCGTCAGCCCTTCTTTTGATCGTGGCGCGGCAAGCCCGTCTGTCGCCCGTTCGAATGCCCGAACAACCCGGCCCACTGGCGTCGGGTGGCACGAGTATCGCACAGCGATCTGGCCGATTTGCGCGCGCCGGCCGCGCGCTGACCATCCCTGACAGTATGCGGCGGGCGCTCCGCTAGAATGCCGGGTTGCCGCCGGCGAGCGCTGCTTGACGCAGGCGGCGCTTCGCGCGCTACACTGCGTCCATTCCATCCCCATCCAACCTTCCATCCCGCCGACGATGACGTCCCCTGTCCTGAACGGCCTGCGCATCGGTATCACGATCGGACTGCGTGCCCCCGACGAAAGCCTGTGGATCAACGGCATCAAGCAGAACGCGCTGTTTCTCGCGAAGCTGCTGATGGCGTCGCCGCACGGCTACCGCGTGACGCTGGTCAATACCACCGATGTGCCGCTCACCGACGCGCTGCCGTGGGATCGCAACGTGTACGACACGCGCCCGTTCGCCGACATGAAGGATTCGCTCGACGTGGTGATCGAGCTCGGCGGGCAGATCGACGGCGAGCAGACGGCGTACCTGAAGTCGCGCGGCGCGAAGCTCGTCAGCTATTGCTGCGGCGTCGAGTACATCAACGCGATGGAATCGATGCTGTTCGGCCGCCGGATGTGGGATTCGCTGTTCATCAACCGCGGCTACGACGAGGTGTGGGCGATTCCGCAGATCGCGCCGTCGTCGCTGCCGTTCCTGCAGTCGCTGCGCCGCTGCCCGGGGCGCGTCGTGCCGTTCGTGTGGGACCCGATGTTCCTGAGCGCGCGCGCGGCGTCGCTGCCCGGGAATGGCGAATACCGGCCGCGCAGCGAGCCCGACAAGCGGCTGACCGTGATGGAGCCGAATCACAACGTCGTGAAGTTCTGCGTGTATCCGATGCTGATCATCGACGAAGCGTATCGCCGCGATCCCGACGCGATCTGCTTCGCGCACGTGACGAATGCCGACCGTCTCGCGCACGACAGCCCCGAGTTCGTGATGCTGATGAACTACCTCGACATCGTGCGCGCGGGCAAGGCGAGTTTCGTCGGACGCTTCGATACGCCGTTGTTCCTGGCCGACCTGACCGATATCGTCGTGTCGCACCAATGGTCGAACCCGCTCAACTATTTCTATTTCGACGTGTGCTGGCAGGGCTATCCGCTCGTGCACAACGCGAGCCTCGCGCCCGATCTCGGCTACTACTATCCGGACAACGACGTGCAGCAGGGCGCCGACGCGCTGCTGCGCGCGCTGCATTCGCACGATGACGACTGGGAAGCGTACACGCGGCGCCAGCGCGAGATCCTCGGCCGCTATACGTCGGCGAATCCGGCGCTCGTCGCCGAATACGATGCGCTGCTCGCGAACCTGGTCGGCGCATCGGCCGCATAAGGCCCGATTTTTCGCGCGGCGCATACCGTTGCGCCGAATCCCGCCATCGGGATTGTCCCGCCCTAATGTCTGACGAAATAATGCCGTTAAAAAAGAAACCGCCGAACCCGATCGGTTCGACGGTTTTTTGAAGGCACGAATTTGACGGCTCCGAGGGAAGTCCGTCGGAAATCATTTTAAAGGTTAACAAGTCTTGAAGATTGTTAAACATGTTTCAATCGATAATCTTCATATGAATTAACTTGATATTATCGATTCGAGGTGGTTTGATTCCGGTTTGGATATTTAATAATTCGTTTGAAACGATAATATTGAATGCTGCGATGATCGAATGACGTGCGGCAGCCGATTTTCGGCGCAGAGCAAACCGGGCGACCGGCCTCCGTGGCGGGCCTGGCAGCGAGCGCAGGCAGTGCTTCACGGGCCGGTATTTATCTGATTAATCGAGAATTTCCTGATTTTCGGGTCCCGTAAATTGCGGGAGAATTGAGTCGGGCAAGGTTGTTTAGACGAGAATAATAAACGGCATCCGGATCGGGGTTCCGTAATTTGCGTTAGTGTGACCTGTCGCACAGTCGGCATCGCGCGTACATGGTGTATTTCCAGTAACTGAATATCGTTGAAAAATATCGAATTTGACGGCGCGCCGAAGCGAAAAGTACGCTCCCGGAAAAGATCGACATAACAGGATGGGCCGGGTAGGCGGCGGAGCGCGTCATGGTCGGCGTGCTCCGCATGTTTCTTCAGGTCGAGCCGCGATCGGCGGCTCGCCATTTGCCGGAGCGCCGGATGAATGCGGTCGAAGCTCGCCTGGAGGCGAATCGGGAAGCGAATCGAGACGAAATCGATCTCGTGTTCGGCGCCCCCGACGATCATCCCGACCTCGCGTCGGTACGCAGTTTCGTGGAAAGCCGGCTCGGGTTCGCGCAAGAACCCGTGTGCCGGGCCGACCTGTCGGGCGGTGTGCTGTACCAGGAATGCCTGGCGCGATTGCGGTGGGGCGAGCGCGATGCGCTGCCGCCGATCGCGTTCCTGCCGCGCCTCGAGGCGCTCGGGCTGATGCGGTGGTTCGACCGGCTCGTGGTCGGCCGGACGATCGACGCGCTGCGCGCCGATCCGGCTGCCGTCTTCGGTTGCAATGTGGCGGCGGCGAGCGCGGTGGTGGACGACGCGTGGCTGGCCATCTTCAGGCGGCTCGAGCGCGAGCCGTCGGTCGCGGCGCGGCTGGTGGTCGAGATCACGGAGACGGGGCCGCTGAATCCCGTCGCGGGGCGATCGTTCGTGAACCGCTTCCGGCAAGCCGGGTGCCGCATCGCGATCGACGATTTCGGGGTCGGATTCAGCGCGTTGAACAACCTGGTGGTCGGCAATCCCGACATCGTGAAGCTCGACCGGTCGATCCTGTCGTTGATCAAGCGCAACGCGATCGGGCGCTACCAGTTCCGCCGGCTGATCGCGTTCGCGCATGAAGGTGCGCGACACGTCGTCGTCGAAGGCGTGGAGAGCGAGGTCGACCGTCAGATCATCGTGGATGCCGGCGTCGCCTGGGCGCAGGGCATCCGTTTTTCATGGCGGTCGCCGGCCGCCGCGTGACGGCGCGGGAACAGGCGAGGTGGCGTGCATGATGCACGCCGATGTCGGGCGTGATCGGCGCGTGGCCGGGACGAATCGCAAAGGGGCGTGAGCATGGCAGGGACGAAGGCCGGAGGCGGAACGGGCACGCAGGCGGCCGGTGCGCGCGACCTCGTCGCGATCGCCGAGCTGGCCGACATGCTGTGGCAACTGGGCGCCGAATCGACCGATGTGCCGATCGACGTCGCGCCGTATCTCGACGGCCTGAAAGCCATTGCGCGTCGCATTCAGCGCATGAAGCCGCTCGACGCGGGCGGCCGCGAGCTGGCGGCGCGGCACTATTACGCGGGCGTCATCGCGGGTGCGTGCGGCGACGATTCGGCCATCGCGCGGGGCGTATCCGACAGCCTCGTCAAGCAATCCGGCGGCGCCGGCCGGCTGGTTGCGCATTGTTTCGCGGTGCTCGCGCGGATGGGGCGGCGGCATGGCCGTACGTTCGCCGCGCAGAGCGGCGATCGGGTGCTGGTCTAGCGGCTGTTCACGTCAGCAGCGGGCCCCGACGCAGCGCAATGCGCGCGCGGCCCGCGTCGGCCTCATCCGGGCGCAGCGGCCCCGATCCGCATCAAATCGCTCAATCCTTTCCGAATCCGCCGAGCACGAGCGCCATCGCGCGGTCGACCGCGTCGTCCCATTGCCCGACGTGCGCGGCGCGCACGATCCGGATGCTCGGATAGAGCGCGGTGCGCGAGCCGGTTTCCCAGCGCGCGTCGGCCTTCGGGCTGAGCAGCAGGACGGCCGGCACGCCGAGTGCGCCGGCGAGGTGGATGTGCGCGGTGCAGGTGGTCACCACGGCATCCAGCGAGAGCATCAGCGCCGCCAGGTCGCTGAAATCGCCGAGCGCTTGATGCGGGAACGTCACCGGCAGGTCCGATTGCTCGGACTGTGCGGACAGGTCGCGGTTGATGCAGTACGCGGCGTGGCCGTGCATCCGCGTCAGCGGCGCGAAGTCGCGCAGGCTGGCCGCGCGATGAAAGCGTGCGTCGCTTTCGTCGCGACCGCGCCAGTTGAGCCCGATGCGGCGCGTGCCGGCGGGATGGCCGTCATGCCGCACGCGCTCGCGCCACGCGGCCGCGTGCTCGGGCGGGCACGACAGGTACGCGGCCGCCGATCCCTTGGGCGCCGGCGCGTAGCCGAACCGTGCGGCGAGCATCAGGAACGAACACCAGTAGTCGTGCGCGATCTGCGACGCGTCGACCCACGCGCCGTGCGCGCCGATGAACTCGATGTGCGGGAACGTGTGACGCAGCAGGCCCGTCAGCGCGTCCGGAACGACGACGGTCACGCTCGTGCAGCCGAGCGTATCGAGCGCATGCAGGTAGCGCGCGTACTGGAGCGGGTCGCCGAGGCCGCCGTAGCTGAGCACCAGCAGCCGCTTGCCCTGCAGCGGCTGGCCCCGGTAGAGCCGCTCCGTCGGCAGCCCGAACTGCGCGGCCGTCAGGACGTTTTCGCTGGCGATGGTCGCGTGGGCGGCCTCGTCGCGCCGGCCGGCGCGCAACAGCAGCGCCGAACGCGCGAGTTCGATGCGTCCGCGCGTCGTGTCAGGGAGCACGTCCGGATCGCCGAAACGTTCGAGCGCCGCGAGCCCGGCGTCGGGCGCACCGGCGAAGCCGTAGCACGACGCGAGTTGCAGCGCGATCGCATCGTCGTCGAGCCCGCGGTCGCGCGCGCGGTGCCAGCGGTCGATCGCATGCCCCCACTCGCAGCGCGACTCATGGTCGAGCGCGCGGTTCCAGTGCGTTTCGGGCGCGTCGGTGTCGGCTGCGGTTGTCGTTGCCGAGTGCGCCGTATCGTGTTCCGCTGCCGCATCGACGGCGAGCGGATCGCCCGAAATGAACAGCTTCCGCCGGTCCCAGCGCGGGTTCGGCACACACAACATGTTCAGGCCATCGATCCGGTAGAACGTATAGTCGAGGCCGGCAAAGGTGGCGATGATCGGTGCCTCGCCGACTTTCCAGTATTCGACCCAGCACCACGGCAGATGCGTCTCGATCAGCCGGCGCGCGCCGCGCAGCGCGTCGATCTCCATCCCTTCGATGTCGAGTTTCAGGAAATCCAGCCGCGGCAGGCCGAGCGAATCGAGCGTGACGACCGGCGTCGGCGTGCCGCCCGCCGCGTGCGCGTCGACGAGCGAGACTTGGCCGAAATCGGCGTCCTGCCCGTAATCGACGTCGGGTACCTTCATCGTGCCGTTGGCGCTGGCGAGCCCCATGTTCAGCAGATGGAGGTTGTCGAGCTGGTTGAGCGCGAGGGTGCCGCCGAGCGCATGAAACAGCGTGCGCTGCGGTTCGAACGCGTACACGCACCCGCCGCGCGCGCGCAGCCGGTGTGCGATCGGCACGCACACGAGCCCCGCATTCGCACCGCCGTCCACCGCGATCGCATCGTCCGGCAACTGGTCGATCACGTGCAGGATCGTGTCGAGCTCGCCCTGGATATGCGGCCGCCCGGTCTTGATCAGCGCCTCGGCCTGAAACGCGCAGTGCCGGTTGATGACGAACGGACCGTGAATCGAATCGATCACGACGAAATTGCGGACGATCTGATTCATGGGCGGTAGCGTGGACGAATGGGGTCAGCCGAGCGCGCGGCCGGCGAACAGTTGCCGGATCTGCGCGGAATACGCGTGGACGTTGTGCTCGGCGAGCGTGTCGACCTGGTGCAGGCAGCGGCGGGCCGCGGCCGCATAGTCGTCGAGCCGCCCGTCGTGCGTCTGCGCGGCGGTCGCGATCGCACGCGCCGCATCGAAGATCTCGAAGTCCGGGTAGTAGTAGCCGACGTCGCGCAGGAACGGCGAGTTGTGCACGAGCGGGTAGTTGCCGTACAGCGCGTCGTACAGCAGGTAGTTGAGGCCGTTTTCCCAGTGATGGGACACGACGATGTCGGTGTGATGCGCGGCCCATGCGACGAACGGCGCGCGCACGTCGGCGGTGGCCTTGCCGTCGCGCACCATCTCGAGCCCGAGCGCGAGATGCTTGAAGGCGACGTTCTCCTTCTTGTCGAACGTGTTGGTCATGAACACGTGCTCGACGAGCTCCGGATGCTCGACGTAGCACGCGTTGGCGGCGAGCATCGGCACGATCGAGCTCTTCACGACGTTCAGGTTCGGCTCGAAGAACGCGATGCGCTTCGCGACGCCGTGGTTGCGATAGCCGAAGCGTGCCTTCAGTTCAGGATCGGCGTCGAGGCTGCGCTCGATGAAATACGGCGACCAGATGTGCGGCAGCTCGATCACCGGCGCGCGATAGACGGCCTGGAAATAGGCCGCGCACGTATGCATGTGCTGCGGGTTGGTCCAGATCTCGTCGAACTGCACGCGGTTCGGATTCGGCCGCCACGGGTTCTTCTCGAAGTTGATCGTCTCGACGGCGATCACGTAGTCGTTGCCGAAGCGGTACGACACGCATTTGCCGCCGCGCCGGCGCACGGCCTCCGTGTGGGTCGAATCGATGAACGCGTTCATCTCGATCAGCAGGTCGGTCTGGTGGACGACGGCCGACAGCGGTCGCAGCGCGTCGCCGAACGCGTCCATCATCAGCGCTTGCGGATAGTCGGTGATGCCGTCGTCGTGCGCGAGCCAGACCTCGCCGATCAACGGCGACTGTTTCAGCAGCATGTACAGGTACACGCAGTGCTGGTTCGCGCCGTTGTACCAGATCGACTGCGTCGCGTCGCGCTGCACGTTCATCGTTATCGCGACATTGAGTTTCATCGGATCGGCTCCGTGGGGGCGGGCGGCGCGCGGTTTATTGCACGAAATTCTGCGACTGGCGCGGCACGTAGCCCGTCAGGTGCCAGCGGCCGTCGTCTTCGAGGCGGAAGCTCAGCTTCTCGTAGACCGTCGCGCCGCTCGTCAGCGTCGTGGTGTAGTCGACGTTCGCGTAGAGCCCGTCGGGCGTCGTCGCCGCGTTCGTGTAGCGGATCCGCGTGATCTGCGCCCAGCCGCGGCGGCTGACCGTGCCGACCGACTGGCGTGCATGCTGCATGTCGGCCGCGAACTGGTCCTGCTTGATGCGCGCCTTCACGAACGGGGCCGCGTCGGTCCATACCGCGCCGTACTGGCCGGCATCGAGCTGCTTGAACACCGCATCCGAGTCGCGGAGCAGCGCGTCGGCCGATTCGCCGGACGATTGCGCGTGCGCGCCGATTGCGATCGAAGCAACGGCGCAGCCGATCAGCCATTTTGCGCGGGTGAGGGTCGGGCGTGCGTTCATGTCGGAGTCCGGAAAGGGCGGCGCGTCACGCGTCGCGATAGAGGGTGGCGATCGCGTCCGTATAGGCGGCGACGTTCTCGGGGTTGTAGATGCTGACGGAGCTGAGCACGTGCTTCGACTGCTCGCGGTACGCCTCGAGGTTCGCGTCATGCTCGGCGAACGCCTTCAGCAGCGCGCGGCCGCCGGCCTGGCAGTCGAAGTCCGGATAGAAATACCCGGCCTTGCCGAGGAACGGCGAGTTGTGGATCAGCGGGTAGTCGCCGTACAGCAGCTCGTAGTACAGGTAGTTCTGCGCGTTTTCCCACGTGTGCGACACCACCGCATCGCCGTACGCGGCCATGAACTCGTACACCGCGTAGCGGCTTTCGAACGTCGTGACCCCGTGGTTCACGATGTCGAGACTCTTCGCGAAATGGACGAACGTCGCATGTTCCTTCAGGTGCAGCGTGTTGCACACGCGCACGAACTCGAGGAACTCCGGTTTCGCACGATACGCTTCCTCGGCCACCAGCATCGGGATGACGCTCGTCTTCACCATGCAGATGTTCGGCTCGAACATCGTCACGCGCCAGCGCGGCTTGCCCGGCTCATAGCCGAACGACAGCCCGGCGCCGAGCGTCGCGCGCGCCTTGTCGAACAGCATCGGGTGCCAGATGTGCGGGACGATCGTGACGGGCGCGCGCAGGCCCGTCTGGTAATAGTGCAGGCACGAGCGCTCGAATTCGGGAATCGTCCACACGGCGTCGTACGGCGCGCCCGAGAACAGGAAACCCGACGGCTTGTTGAACATCGCGCGTTCGATGTCGATCACGTAGTCGTTGCCGACCCGCATCGTGACGACCTTGCCACCGCGCTCGCGGAACGTACGCAGGTAGTCGGCGCCGAACTGCGCGCTCATTTCGATCAGCACGTCGCAGCGCTGCAGCGCTTCGTCCATCGACAGCAGCGGTACGTCCCATTCGCCGAGCATCATCTGCGGATCGGCGACCTGTTCGCCGCCGTTCACCATCACGGCTTCCGCGACGAGCGGCGACTGGCGCAGCAGCAGGATCAGCAGCAGGCAGTTCTGGAAGATGCCGTTTTCCCACAGCGACTGGCCGGCGCCGCGCACGAACAGCGACACGCCGACGACGAGACGCTTGCCCTCGCCGGGCGCTTGACGGGCATTGGAGTCCGACATGCGTATTCTCCGGTTCAGGCGACCAGACGCGAGACAAACGCGTCGAGGTTCGCGGGGTTGTCGATCGAGACCGATTGCAGCAGCCGGTCGGCCTTCGCGCGGTAGTCGTCGAGGCGTTCGTCGTGATGGAGCCACGCATCGAGCAGCGCCCGGCCGCCCGTGGCGGAATCGAAGTCCGGGTAGTAGTAACCGGCGTCGCCGATCAGCGTCGAGTTGTGGATCAGCGGGTAGCCGCCGTACAGCACGTCGTAATACAGGTAGTTCTGCCCGTTTTCCCAGTGGTGCGACACGACCGCGTCCGCATGGCGCGCCATGAAGCCCGGCAGGTCGAGGCGCGGCTCGAAGGTGGCCTTGTGCTGGCGCACGAGATCGAGGCTGTTCGCGAAGTGCACGAAGGTCGGATGCTCCTTCATGTGCAGCGCGTTCACGACGAACATGTGCTGCACCGCGTCCGGGCGCGCGCGGTAGAACTCGTCGCACGCGAGCATCGGGTAATGGCAGGACTTGGCGACCGAGATGTTCGGTTCGAGCATCGCCAGGTGCCACGGGCGGCGGCCCGGCCGATAGCCGAACGTCGCGCCTTCCGCGGCGAGCGCGGCGATGCGGCGCTCGAGGAAGTACGGCGACCAGATGTGCGGCATCAGGTGGACCGGCGCGCGCAGGATGGTCTGCAGCATCGGCGCGGCCGTCTTGTCGTATTGCGGCAGCAGCCACACTTCGTCGAACGGCGCGCCATTGAAGATGTGCCCCGACGGTTTGCCGAAGATCGGGGTTTCGCACAGGCCGGCGTATACGTGCCCGCAGAAGAACGCGGCGATTTTCTTGCCGAGCGCCTTCATGTGCCTGAGCCATTCCACCGGGAGCTGCGCGCCCATTTCGATCACGACGTCGAGTTCGTGCGTGACGTCGGCGGGTTTCACGAGCGGGATGTCGAGGCCGTCGAGTTCGAGGCCGGCCGGCAGCGCGTTGGCGTCGCCGCCGTTCAGGAAGTAGACGGGGCCGACGCGATCCGAGCGCTTGAGCATCATCGCGAGGAACGCAATGTTCTGGTGTATGCCGTTTTCCCAGATCGCCTGGCCGTCGCGCGCAAACAGCGAGATGCCGACCGCCGGTCGTTGCTTGCGGGTGCCGCCCGAGGCGGCTTCATTGATGTCCGTCACCGGTTGGTTTCCTCTGCGGCGTCGTGCGTCCGGGCATCGCGTCGAGCGTCTGGCCTGGAAGCGGCGCGCCGCGGATTGTCATGGTTGCATGTGCGCCGGCGCGCCGCGGCGGGCGAATCGGGCGACCTGGTTCGCGAGGGCGGCAGCCGGTTTCCGGCGTGTCGTCGGGCACGCCTGGCACGGCGTGCGATTCGGGCAGGCTGCCCCGGCGACTGTCTGCGGCGATTGTGGCACGGAAACCACCGGTTTTGGCGGGACGTGACGAACTTTGACATAGCCGGCGGCCAACGGAAACGGGCGCCGGCGAAGCGGCGCCCGGGGGGTGCGGGGGAGGTGGGGTGCGAG
>NZ_JAAGPG010000586.1:0-4813 GCF_017104665.1 Burkholderia sp. Se-20378
CCCTCGACGAGGCACGGGAGGTTGCCGCGCGCATCGGCCGCCTTGATCATGATCGGGTAGCCGATGCGCGCGGCAACCTCCCGTGCCTCGTCGAGCGATTGCACGACGCCGTCGCTGCCGGGCACGGTCGGCACGTTGGCGCGACGTGCGGTTTCGCGTGCGCGGGCCTTGTCGCCCATCGTGGCGATCACCTGCGAGTCCGGGCCGACGAAGATCAGGCCGGCCGCTTCGACCTGCGCGGCGAATGCGGCGTTTTCGGACAGGAAGCCGTAGCCGGGATGGATCGCGTCCGCGCCGCACTGCCGCGCGGCGTCGAGAATCGCGGCGGGATTCAGGTAGCTTTTCGCCGCGTGCGACGAGCCGATGTGAACGGCTTCGTCGGCCATGCGCGCGGCGAGACTGTCGCGGTCCGCGTCACTGACCACGGCGACCGCGCGCATGCCGAGCTCGCGCGCGGCGCGGATCACGCGCACCGCGATCTCGCCGCGGTTCGCGACCAGCACGGTGCGGATCCGCGACGGGCGGTAGAACGTGTCGGGGGAAGTTTCCGGTTTCATCGCATCACCCCTCGAGCCGTATCAGCACCTGGCCCGCGTCGACCGGCTCGCCGTCCTCGACGAGCAGCTCGACCACGCGACCTCCCGCATCGGCTTCGATCTCGGTGAACTGCTTCATCACCTCGACGAGGCCGACCACCGCGCCGGCGGCAACCGTCGCGTCGACTGCGACGTAGTAGTCCGCATCGGGCGACGGACGCCGGTAGAAGGTGCCCGGTAGCGGGCTGACGATTTCGTGCAATGCCATCGTGTGTCTCCTTGAATCAGTGATGGGCGGCGAGCGGTTGCGGCCCGGCGGTCCGGATGCCTTCGCGGATCAGCGCGTGGCGCGTGTCGCGCACGAGCTCGAGCGCGCCCGGCGTGTCGCTGTGGATGCACACCGAATCGAAATCGATGTCGATGTCGTCGCCGTCGATCGTCCGCACCTTGCCGTCGATGCACGCGCGCAGCACCTTGTCGGCGACCTGGCGCGGATCGAGGCGGCCGACGCGGCGCGTGAACACGATCGAGCCGCTGCGGTCGTAGTCGCGATCCGCGTAAAACTCGCGGATCACCGGCTGCCCGTATTCGACTGCGACGCGGTAGGTGACCGACGCCTCCATGCAGTACAGCCACAGGCCCGGATCGACACGTTGCAGCGTCTCGATCAGCAGCCGCGAGAACGCCTCGTTGGCGGCCGCGTGCATGTAGAGCGCGCCGTGCGGCTTCACGTGCTGCAGGCTGACGCCGTTCAGGCGCGCGAACTCGCGCAGCGCGCCGAGCTGGTACAGGATGTCGTTGACGAGCGCCTGCGGCGTTTCGGCGATCGTGCGGCGGCCGAAGCCGACGAGATCGCGAAAGCCCGGGTGCGCGCCGATGCCGACACCGGCGTCGCGCGCGAGCTGCACCGTGCGCGCCATGATGTTCGGATCGCCGGCGTGAAAGCCGGTGGCGATGTTTGCCGAGCTGATGAGCGGCATGATCTGCTCGTCGACGCCGTCGCCGATCGTCCACGGACCGAAGCCTTCTCCCATGTCGGAGTTCAGGTCGACGCTGTGCTTCCTCATACGGTGTGCTCCTCCAGGTTCTCCGGTTCGCGTGCGTCGTGGCGCATGCCGAAACCGTGTTGAACGCAGGTTAGTCGCGTGGGGTGCGTCAAAAAAGTTCTATTTTTGGATGCAGTCGTATCGATTTTTTAGATACCCCGGAGAGCGGCCGCCAAGGGCCGTCGCAGCAGGGGTGGCAGGGTTTCCACGCAGTCAGGTTGATGGGCGCCGCACGGTTGTTATGATGTTTATCGCGTGCCCATCTGTTTTCTCATCGACCATGGCCCTGACCCTCAGACAGCTCAAGTATTTCGTCGCGACCGCCGAGCTCGGCCAGATCTCGCAGGCCGCGATCCAGCTCACGATTTCGCAGTCGGCCGTGACGAGCGCGATCAAGGAGCTGGAGGACAGCCTCGGCACGCAGCTCTTTCTGCGCACGCCGTCGGGCGTGACGCTCACCGACACGGGGCGGCGCTTCCTGAATCACGCGTACACGATCCTGTCGTCGGTCGACGAGGCGATGCGGATTCCGAACCTCGAAAGCACGCTGACCGGCACGCTCGCGATCGCCGCGAGCTACACGGTGCTCGGCTACTTCCTGCCGCATCACGTGCTGCGGCTGAACACGCTGTACCCGCGGCTGACGATCCACCTGCACGAGCTGAACCGTGAGTCGATCGAGGAAGGGCTGATCGCGGGCCGCTACGACATGGCCGTGCTGCTCACGTCGAACGTGTCGAATCCGGCGCTCGTGCTGGAGCCGGTGATCCACTCGGTGCGGCGGCTGTGGGTCGGCGCGCATCACCCGCTGCTCAGGCACGAAAGCGTCACGTTCGCGGAAGTCGCGCGCGAGCCGTTCGTGATGCTGACGGTCGACGAGGCCGGGCAGACGGCGCTGCGCTACTGGAACGAGACGCCATACCGGCCGAACGTGATCCTGCGCACGTCGTCGGTCGAGGCGGTCCGCAGCATGGTCGCGAACGGCAGCGGCGTCGCGATCCTGTCCGACATGGTGTACCGGCCGTGGTCGCTCGAGGGCCGGCGGATCGAGACGATCGTGCTGCGCGACCCGGTCCCGCCGATGAGCGTCGGCCTCGCCTGGCGCAAGGACATCGAGTTGAGCCCCGCGATGCACGCGGTGCGCGACTATTTCCGGCACACGTTCATGGAGCCGCGCGCGCTGGGCGGGGCGGGCTGAGTGCGCGGCGCACGCGTAAAAAAAGCCGGAACGTATCCCGGCTTTTTCATGCGGCGCACGAATCCGCCGTGCGTGGCGCTTACGCGTTCGCCGACATCGCGTCCGCATCGCTCGAACGGATGCCGAGGCGCTCGAACAGCGCACGGTCCTTCTGCGACTGCGGGTTGCTCGTGGTCAGCAGCTGGTCGCCGTAGAACATCGAGTTCGCGCCGGCGAGGAAGCACATTGCCTGCAGGCCGTCGTCGAGCTGCTCGCGGCCGGCCGACAGGCGCACGACGGCCTTCGGCATCGTGATCCGCGCAACCGCGATCGTGCGCACGAATTCGAACGGATCGAGCGGCGCGGTGCCTTCGAGCGGCGTGCCTTCGATCGCGACGAGGTTGTTGATCGGCACCGAATCCGGGTACGGGTTCAGGTTCGCGAGCTGCGAGATCAGGCCCGCGCGTTCGCGGCGCGATTCGCCCATCCCGATGATGCCGCCGCAGCACACGTTGATGCCCGCGTCACGCACGCGGTCGAGCGTGTCGAGGCGATCCTGGTAGGTGCGCGTCGAGATCACCTGGCCGTAGAACTCCGGCGACGTGTCGAGGTTGTGGTTGTAGTAGTCGAGGCCCGCGCTCGCGAGTTCCTGCGCCTGCTCGTCTTCCAGCATGCCGAGCGTCATGCAGGTCTCGAGGCCGAGTTCCTTCACGCCGCGCACCATCTCGGTCAGCGCCGGCATGTGGCGCTCCTTCGGGTTGCGCCATGCTGCGCCCATGCAGAAGCGGCTCGCGCCGTTCGCCTTCGCCGCGCGCGCGGCATCGAGCACCGCGTCGACGTCCATCAGCTTCTCGGCCTTCAGGCCCGTGTCGTGGTGCGACGACTGCGAGCAGTAGCCGCAATCTTCCTCGCAGCCGCCCGTCTTGATCGACAGCAGCGTCGACAGCTGCACTGCGTTCGCGTCGAAGTGCTCGCGGTGCACCTGCTGCGCGCGGAAGAGCAGGTCGTTGAACGGCAGCTCGAACAGCGCGACGACGTCGGCGACGCGCCAGCGCTGCGAGACCGGAGCGGCCACGGGAATCGCGTCGGGTTGCACGGGGGCGGCAGTCTGGGCTTGGGTCATATCGTTTTCCTGTCCTGGTCGGGGATGAGGGATCGGGGGATCTGTTTCGGTTGGGTCAAGGCTGCGCGGTGCGCAGCGTCTCGACGAGCGCGGCGATGTCGAGCATCGCCGCGGCGGATTCGGGGGCGGCCGGGCTCATGTGCGGAATGCGGCCGAGCAGCGGTGCGCCGTGCTCGCGGGCGAGCCAGTCGCGCATCGTCGCGATGTTCTCGTCGGGGAACGACATCGCCGGGTCGACGTGGTTCGCGACCCAGCCGGCGAGCTTGAGGCCGCGTGCGGCGATCGCATCGGCGGTGAGCAGCGCGTGGTTGATGCAGCCGAGCCGCACGCCGACCACGAGCACGACCGGCACGGCGAGCGCGACCGCGAGATCGGCCATGTCCCGCGTGTCGTTCATCGGCACGCGGAAGCCGCCGGCGCCTTCGACGACGACGATGTCCGCGCGCGTCAGCGCTTCGCGATGGCACGCGACGATCGTGTCGATGTCGAGCGTCACGCCTTCCTGCGCGGCGACGATATGCGGCGCGGCCGGTGCTTTCAGCAGGAACGGCGTGCGCAGCTCGGGCGGCAGCACGACGTTCGCGGCCGCGTCGAGCTGGTCGGCATCTTCGTTGCGCCACACGCCGTCGCGTTCATACGCGCCGGCTGCGACGGGTTTCAGCGCGGCCGCGCGCAGGCCGTGCCGCGCGAAGCCGTGCAGCAGTGCGGCCGACACGAAGGTCTTGCCGATTTCGGTGTCGGTGCCGGTGACGAACAGCGAGAGCGGAGCGGTCATGCTGCGGCCTTATGCGGGGCTGCCTCGACGACGGCGGCCGCCTCTTCGCTGGCTTCGATCAACGCGGCTTCGAGCCGCGCGAGATCGTCGAACGAATGCGCGGCCGACAGCGACACGCGCAGCCGCGACGTGCCGACCGGCACCGTCGGCGGCCGG
>NZ_JAAGPG010000587.1:0-4915 GCF_017104665.1 Burkholderia sp. Se-20378
TGCCGCCCGGTGTCGATCGGCCTGCTGCCGAACATGGCGCCGCAACTGATTCCGGGCGCGCTGGCGTGGCTGCGGGAAGCCGGCCGCCCCGTGCAGCTCAACGTGCGCGAGGACACGCTCGACCGGATGCTCGCGCAGGCGCAGCGCCGCGAGCTCGACCTGCTCGTGTGCCGGCTCGACGCGTCGGCGCTGAGCGCGGGGCTCGACGTCGCGCCGCCGTACCGCGACGACATGATCGTCGTGTGCGGGCCGCGCCATCCGTTGCTCAGGCGCGCGCGGATCGGCTGGCGCGACGCGGCCGCATTTCCGTGGATCGCGCCGCCGCTCGGGTCGCCCGCGCGCACGGCGCTGGACGCCGAGTTCGCGAAGGCGGGCCTGCCGCCGCCGTCCGTGCTGATGGAATCGGTGTCATGGCAGACCAACCGCGCGGTGGCCGAGCAGTCGCCTTGCCTATTCGTGCAGTCGGCCCGCGCGTTCGAGCTGGCCGTGCGCGCAGGGGAGCGCGTCGGCCGGTTGCCGCTGAAGCTGTCGACGATGCCTGAAACGGTCGGCGCGCTGTATGCGGCGCCCGCGAGCGTGTCGGTCACGGCCGCGATCGATGCGCTGAAGGCCGTGACGCGCACGGATTCCGGCGCGAGCGACTGAACGCGAATGGAGCCGGCGCGCCGCCACAATCTGACGAATCGTTTGCGAGCGCGGCGCGTGCGAGCCGTTGCCTTGCCGAAGGCCGTCGCGCCGTGCGCAAGTCTTTCGGCGGGCTGACTGGCGGCTGCAAACGCGGCGCCGACCACGCGTAACCCCTGATGCGCGTGGATGCGCCACTTGTCATGGATTGGTGTTAAATATATTTCGGCGCGCGTTGGCACCGCGCGCAATACGGGGCGCACCGGGCATCGGCGTAAACCCGGAGCGAAAAACGGCACGAAGGATCGAAAACGAATCGGGCGCATCAGACCCGATCGGACAGACGGCAGGATTCATCTTGAATACCGAACCGCAAAGTTCTCGTTACAGTCTCGGGCTCGCGGCGGAAGTGCTCGCGTCCGAGCAAAGCGTGCTGAGGCTGATCACGCGCAACACACCGCTGCCGGAGCTGTTGGTCGAAGTCTGCCGGCGGGCCGAGGCTTTGCTCGGCGACGGTGCGTCGTGCACGATCCTGCTGCTCGATACCGACGGCGTGCACGTGCACGTCGGCGCCGCGCCGTCGCTGCCCGCGCAGTACGGTTCGGCGATCGAAGGCGCGTCCATCGGGCCCGTGGCCGGCTCGTGCGGCACGGCGATGTACCTGCGCCGGATGGTCGTCGTCGAAGATATCGAAACCGATCCCCTGTGGGCCAACTACCGGGCCGTTGCCTTGCCGCTGGGCCTGCGCGCGTGCTGGTCGGTGCCGTTCCTCGACGATAGCGGCGCCGTGCTCGGCGCGTTCGCCGTTTATTACCGCACGCCGCGCCGGCCGGGCGACGAGGAAACCGAACTGTTGCGCGACATCGGCAACAGCGTCGGCCTCGCGGTGCACCAGGACCGGATCGCGCGACAGCTCGCGCGCAGCGAGGAACATCACCGGCTCGTGGTCAACAGCCTGCACGAAGGGATCCTCGTCGTGTCGCGCGACGGCGTCGTGGTCGCGAGCAACCCGAGTGCGAACCGGATGATGCGCGTGAAGGGCGACCTCGTCGGCCGCCGGCTGTCGACCGTGATCCTGCGCAAGCTGCACGAGGACGGCACGCCGATCGCGCCCGACGAATGGCCGAGCCGGCGCGCGCTCGAGACGGCCACGCCGCTGCTCGACTACACGGTCGGCTTCGGCCTGGCTGACGGCGACATCATCTGGGTGCGCGGCAACGCGGTGCCGATCGTGAGGCCGGGCGAGAAGCAGGCCGATTCGGTGCTCGTGTCGTTCAACGACATCGGCCCCGTGCGGGAAGCGCAGCAGCAGTTGCGCTACCTGGCGACGCGCGATGCGCTGACGGGCCTCTACAACCGCCGCTGGCTCGGCGACCGCATGCGCGAGCTGTTCGGCGGGCACGATGCGGCGGGCGGGCCCGCGCGCGTCGCGATCCTGTTCATCGATCTCGTCGGATTCAAGAAGGTCAACGATACGGCCGGCCACGACGCGGGCGATGCGCTGCTGCGCAGCGTCGCCGCGCGGCTCGCGGCCTGCGGGGGCGGCCAGTACGCACTGACGCGCGTCGGCGGCGACGAGTTCGTGATCCTCGTCGACGATTGCGACGATCCCGACCGGCTCGCGGTGCTCGCGCGCGAGGTGATCGACGCGATCGCGAAGCCGTTCGCGATCGCGAACAACGAATACTGGCTCGGCGTGTCGATCGGGATCAGCGTCGCGCCGCGCGACGGCGACGATGCCGTCACGCTGATGCGCAACGCCGATTCGGCGATGTACGACGCGAAGCAGCGCGGCCGCAACCACTTCACGTTCTTCACCGCGCAGCTCAACCTGCGGCTGCAGCGCCGCTTCGCGATCGAGCAGTCGCTGCGGCGCGCGCTTTCGTCGGACATGCTGCGGCTCGCGTATCAGCCCGTCGTCGATGCACGCAGCGGCCGCACCGTCGGCGCCGAGGCGCTGCTGCGCTGGACGAGCCCGGAGCTCGGGCCGATGTCGCCGGCGGAATTCATTCCGGTCGCGGAAGATACGGGGCTGATCGTCGCGATCGGCCAGTGGGTGCTCGAAACCGCGTGCCGGCAGGCGGCCGAATGGCGCCGCACGATCGCGCCCGACCTGATGCTGGCCGTCAACCTGTCGCCGCGGCAGTTCCACGAAGGGCTCGTCGAATCGGTCGATCGCTGCCTCGCTCAGACGCAGCTCGATCCGTCCGCGCTCGAACTCGAGATTACCGAAGGACTGCTGATGAATGACACGGACACCGTGCTGCCGATGCTCGAGGCGCTCACGAACATGAACGTGCGGATCTCGGTGGACGATTTCGGCACCGGCTATTCGTCGCTCGCGTACCTGAAGCGCTTTCCGCTGCACAACCTGAAGGTCGACCGCTCGTTCGTGTCGGGCGTGCCCGATCATCACGACTCGGTGGCGATCACGCAGGCCGTGGTCGCGATGGCGCATTCGCTGGGGATGAAGGTCACGGCCGAAGGCGTCGAGACGCAGGCGCAATCGTGGTTCTTGCAGCAGATCGGCTGCGACATGCAGCAGGGCTATCTGTTCAGCCGTCCGCTGGACCCGAACGACTACGCGCGCCGGCTCGGCGCCATGTGAACGCGACCCGTCCGGCGTTCAGTCGACGCGCGGGCCGCCGAAACCGCCGGGGATCGGCGTCGTGGGCGTCGCATCGATCTCGACGCGGTTCTTGCCTTCGTGCTTCGCGCGATAGAGCGCGCGGTCGGCGGCTTCGATCAGCACGGTCGTCGGCAGGCCGGGCATCGGCACGATGCTCGCGCCGCCGATGCTGATCGTCACGGTGTGGCCCGTCGACGAATGCGCGTGGCGCAGCCGCAGCGCCTCGACCGCGAGGCGGATCTTCTCGCCGAGCAGCCGCGCGGCGCCCGGCGACGTGGCCGGCATCACCACCGCGAATTCCTCGCCGCCGAAGCGCGCGGCAAGATCGCCCGACTGGCCGAGGCAGCGCTCGATGGTCGACGCGATCTGCTTGAGCACGCTGTCGCCCGACACGTGGCCGTACGTGTCGTTGTACAGCTTGAAGTTGTCGACATCGATCATCAGCAGCGACAGCTCGCTGCGCTCGCGCGTGCCGCGCCGCCATTCGGCGGCGAGGTATTCGTCGAGATAGCGCCGGTTCGACAGCCCGGTCAGGCCGTCGGAATGCGTGAGGCGCCGCAGCTCGAGATTGGCTTCGAGCAACTGCTGCTGCGATTGCCGCAGCGCGCGATAGGCCTCGTCGCGCTGCAGCAGGTTCATGTACGAGCGCGAGTGGTAGCGCACCCGCGCGACGAGCTCGATGCGGTCGGGTAGCTTCACGAGGTAGTCGTTCGCACCGGCCGCGAACGCGGCGCTCTTGATCACGGGTTCTTCCTGCGTCGACAGCACGATGATCGGCACGTCGCGCGTCGCCGGGTTCGTCCGGTACGCTTTCACGAGGCTCAGCCCGTCGGTGCCGGGCATCACGAGGTCCTGCAGGATCACGGTCGGCCGCGTCTCGATCGCGGTGGCCATCGCGTCGTCCGAACGCGGGCAGTAGTGGAAATCGATGCCTTCCTCGTCGACGAGCGCGCGCCGCACGGCTTCCGCGACGATCGTCTGGTCATCGACCAGCAGCACCATCGCAGGCACGTCGGCGGGCGGCGTGTAGGGGCCGCCTGGCGGGCGAGTCAGGTCAAGGGTCATGGTCGATGCGGTTTGTTGCGGTTGTTGCAGGGGCAGGCAAGGGTGTTGCGCGTGTTCATCGTCGGGCTCAGATTCTCGCGAGCGCCGCCAGCTCGCCCGCGATGCGCCCGAGCGGCAGGATCGCGCGCGCCGCGCCGAGTGTCGCGGCCGCCTTCGGCATGCCGTACACGGCGCTCGTCGCCTCGTCCTGCGCGATCGTATGGTAGCCCTTCATCCGCAGCGCCTTCAGGCCGATCGCGCCGTCGCGTCCCATCCCCGTGAGCAGCACGCCGATCACGCGGCCGGGCCAGTGCTCGGTCAGGCTGTTGAAGAACACGTCGACCGACGGGCGATACGGCGTGGCGGCCGGCTCGCGCGTGTATTCGAGCGTGCCGGCGCGCGTGATGCGCAGGTGGTCGTCGGTCGCGGCGAGCAGCGCGACGCCCGGCTGCGGGCGGTCGCCTTCGCACGCGACACGCACGGCGAGCGGCGTCTGGCCATCGAGCCATTGCGCCATGCCTTCGGCGAACGCGCGGTCGACGTGCTGGACGATCACGATCGGGGCGCTGAAATCGGCCGGCAGGCTGCCGAGGATCGACGCGAGCGCGCCGGGGCAGC
>NZ_JAAGPG010000588.1:0-4923 GCF_017104665.1 Burkholderia sp. Se-20378
CCGCCAGCACGGCGGTCGCGCGGCCGATGCCACGGCTCGCGCCGGTGATGAGGACGGCCTTGCGGTCGGACGGTGCGGTCATCGCGTGCGGGTTCCGGTGACGGTTACTTGGCTGCGTCGGGCGCCCACTTGTCGTGGACGGGCGGCTGGTAGCGACGCAGTCGCTCGATCAGTTCGACGGGTTCCGATTCGACGCACAGCGCATCGAAATAGGCCGGACGCATGAAGCCCTCGTCGACCGTATGGCGCAGCAGCGCGATCAGCGGATCGTAGAACGAATCGATGTTGTAGAGCGCGACGGGCTTGCGGTGATAGCCGAGCTGCGCCCACGTGTAGACCTCGAAGAGCTCCTCGAGCGTGCCGGCGCCGCCGGGCATCGCGACGAACGCGTCGGACAGGTCGGCCATCATTTTCTTGCGGTGGTGCATGTCGGGCACGACGTGCAGTTCCGACAGCCCCGTATGGCCGACTTCCTTGTCGACGAGCAGTTCGGGAATCACACCGACCGCACGGCCGCCGGCCGCCATCACTTCGTCGGCGATCACGCCCATCAGGCCGACGCGGCCGCCGCCGTAGACGAGCGTGAGGCCCGCATCCACGAGCGCGCGGCCGAATGCGCGCGCGGCGTCGGCATAGACGGGCCGCACGCCAGACGACGAGCCGCAATAAACACACACTGCCTTCATTGCTTGGAATCCTTGGCGGGGGCTTGCCCGGTGACGACCGGGCTGCCGGCGGGGCGCGGCGAGCCGTCGCGCGGCGGCAGGTAGTCGGTGAACTGGCGCTTCGGCAGCTTGCCGGAGACCAGATCGTCGAACAGCTGGCGCGAACGGCCGCGCAGGTACGGTGCCATCACGGAGATCACGTGCATGCTGACCTGGTGCAGTTCCTCGCGGATCGCGTCCTGGTCGTTGTATTTGCGCGGATGCATCACGTACTGATACGACAGCCAGTACGTCGAAATGACGGCCATGTTGGTGGCGATGACCTCGATCTCGGCGGGCGTCGCGACCATCTCGGTGTCGGACACGAGCAGCTCGCACATGTCGCGCGCGAAGCGCACCTTGTGGCTGATGATCTGCTTGAAGTGCGTCTCGAGCGTGCGGTTGCGGGCGAGCAGGTCGTTGAGGTCGCGATACAGGAACCGGTAGGTCCACATGAAATCGGCCATGTACTGCAGGTACGACCAGGTTTCGTCGATCGTCGGACGATGATCTTCGGGAAAGCGCAGCCGCCGTTCGATCTGCTGCTCGAACTGCGCGAAGATGCTGTTGATGATGTCGTCCTTGTTGCGGAAATGGTAGTACAGGTTGCCTGGACTGATTTCCATTTCCTCGGCGATCGTCGTGGTCGTGACGTTCGGCTCGCCGATCTCGTTGAAGAGTTTCAACGACAACTCGAGAATCCGTTCGCGGGTGCGGCGGGGAGGTTTCGCTTCCATGTCGTCCGGCCCTGTGTGTGCCGGACTGGCGGGCGCTGCAATCGATGCTGCGTGATTCGTCCGGCGCGGGTTGCTGTTCTATGTCTAGCGGACGATTATAAACCGGGGTTTCGCCACATCGGGGCATTTCGTGATCGCGGCCCCGCGCGGCGCATGGTGCAGCGCCGCACGCGGGCGGTACGACAGGTGCCCGCAGGGCAGCCGTCTAGAAGCCGAGCCAGCGTGCGACGACCGGTCCGAGCACGAAGCCCCACGTCGTCACGCATGCGAACAGCGCGACCGTCACGGCTGCGCTGCCGAGGTCCTTCGCACGCTTCGAGAGTTCGTGACGCTCGAGCGAGATGCGGTCGATCGCGGCCTCGACGCTCGAGTTCAGCAGCTCGACGATCAGCACGAGCAGCACCGACGCGATCAGCAGTGCACGCGAGGCGGCCGGCACCGGTGCGAACGCGCCGATCGGGAGCATCAGCGCGGCGAGCGTGAGTTCCTGGCGAAACGCGCTCTCCTCGCGGATCGCGACGCGGAAGCCGTTCAGCGAATGCTTGAGGGCGTACCAGGCGCGCGTGATGCCGCGATGGCGCTTGTACGGGTTAGGCGGCAGCGGGGCGAGCCGATCGTCGGGGCCGAGCGGCTCGTGCGCATGCACGTCCGCGTCGGCGTGCGGCTCTTCCTCGTCGAACGGGCGGTGCCGTTGCGGCGTTGCGTCGGGGGGCGGGGTCTTGTCGTTCAGGTCTCGTTTCAAACGGCGGCACCTTCTGCTGGCGAGTACGCGGTCTTCGGCAGCGGCTTCAGATGCGACGCGAACTGCTCGGATGCCGCGCGCCACGAGAAGCGTTCGGCCCATGCGCGCGCAGTGGTGCGTTCGATCTTCAGCGCCTCGAGGCAGGCTTCCTGCAGGTCTTCGTGCATCGCGCCAGCGTCGCCTCCGCCGAGCACGTCGATCGGGCCCGTCACCGGATACGCGGCAACCGGTGTGCCGCAGGCGAGCGCCTCGAGCAGCACGAGGCCGAACGTGTCGGTGCGACTCGGGAACACGAACACGTCGGCCGCAGCATACACCTTCGCGAGCTCGGCCTGTGACAGCACGCCGAGATAGTTCGCTTCCGGATAGCGCGACTTCAGCTCCGCGAGCGCGGGGCCTTCGCCCGCGACCCACTTCGAGCCCGGCAGGTCGAGGCGCAGGAAGGCCTCGACGTTCTTCTCGATCGCGACGCGGCCCACGTACAGGAAGATCGGCCGTGCGGTATTGAGCACCTTCGATTCCATCGGCCGGAACACGTCGAGATCGACGCCGCGGGTCCACAGCACGACGTTCGTGAAGCCGAATTTCTCGAGGTCCTCCTTGACGACCGGCGTCGGCGCCATCACCGCGAGTGACGGGCCGTGGAACCAGTGCAGGAAGCGGTAGGTCGCGGCGAGCGGGATGCCGAAGCGAGCCTGCACGTATTCCGGAAAGCGCGTGTGGTACGCGGTCGTGTACGGCAGCTTGCGCGAACGCGCATAGCGTCGCGCGGCGAGGCCGAGCGGACCTTCGGTCGCGATGTGCAGCGCGTCGGGTGCGAACGCATCGATCCGCGCGCGCAGCTTGCGGTACGGCAGGATCGACAGGCGGATCTCCGGGTAGGTCGGGCAGGGCACCGTGCGGAATTCCAGCGGCGTCAGCATTTCGACGCGGTGGCCGAGCGCGGTGAGCTCGCGCGACGTGCTCTTCAGCGTGCGCACGACACCGTTGACCTGCGGTTCCCACGCGTCGGTGACGATCATGATCTTCATCGCGGCTTTGTCCTGTAAGTAAGGGTGTGTCAGGCAGTGGCCTTGGCCTTGCGCGACGTGGTCTCCGTCGGTGCGCTGCGCATCACCGTCCAGTAGACGATCTTCAGTTCGCCTTCCATCGTTTCGACGAGTGCGGACAGGCTTTCGACCCAGTCGCCGTCGTTGCAGTACAGCACGCCGTCGATGTCGCGGATCTCGGCCTTGTGGATGTGGCCGCACACGACGCCGTCGCAGCCGCGGCGGCGCGCCTCGTCAGTCATCACGGTCTCGAACTGCGAGATGAAGTTGACGGCGTTCTTGACCTGGTGCTTCAGGTACTGCGACAGCGACCAGTACTGGAAGCCGAGCCGGCTGCGGATCCGGTTGAACCAGCGGTTCAGCACGAGGATCAGCGTGTAGAGCGTGTCGCCGAGGTACGCGAGCCATTTCGCATGCTGGATCACGCCGTCGAACAGGTCGCCGTGCACGATCCACAAACGTTTGCCCGCGAGCGTCGTGTGGAACGCCTCGCCGCGCACCTGGATGTCGCCGAACGCGAGATCGCAGAACTGCCGCGCGCCTTCGTCGTGGTTGCCCGGGATGTAGACGACCTGCGTTCCCTTGCGTGCCTTGCGCAGGATCTTCTGCACGACATCGTTGTGCGCCTGCGGCCAGTACCAGCCCTTCTTCAGCTGCCAGCCGTCGATGATGTCGCCGACGAGGTACAGGTACTCCGAATCGTTGTGGCGCAGGAAGTCGAGCAGGTACGGCGCCTGGCAACCGCTCGAGCCGAGGTGGATGTCGGACAGCCAGATGGTGCGGTAGCGGTGGGCAGACGAGTCGGGGTCGTCATGCTGCTCGGCGTGCCCGACTGGCGGGTCTTGCGACACCAGCCCGTCGGTTGCGGCAGAACCGGACAGGAAAGCGGTAGCGGCGCGGGCGCCGATGGGGTGACGGAACAGGGAGGTCGCGGACGTTTTCTGGCCCATGCATGACTCGCGCCGGTTGACATTACCGGCATTCCGCCATGCGGGCGTGACTGTGCCGTGACAGTCACGAGACGTTCTTATTACGACCGCTGTAGGGTGTTTAGCAGTGAATGGCGGGGCGTTGTGCAACCTGCCGTACGGAACGGCCGACCGTTGTCCGGCAAGGCTGTCCGGCCGGGCGGGAGGCGCACCGGCGAGGCGTTTTCGTCAGGTGAATGCGGTGCGTCAGCGTGGTATCGCGACGACGCGCGTACGTGCGATCCGGTCGTGCGGAAACTGGCGGTCGGCATGCAGCCGCGCGGCGCCGGCCCACACGACGATCCATGCGGCGGTGAGCGCGAGCGTGACAGGTACCGGCAGGCCGAGGAGCGGATGCAGCGCGAGCGGCGGCAGGAACCACAGCCAGCCGAGCGCATAGCGGACGAGCGCGTGGCCCGCGCTCAGCGGCCGGCCGCTCGACGATTCGAGCCGCAGCCGCCAGGTCTTCATCGGCAGCGTCTGGCCGCCGTGGGTCCAGAACCAGACGAAGTACGCGCCGACCACGAGTGCGATCCAGGCGGCGAGCAGGTTGTGATGGACGAGGCCGTTGCGTTGCTGCGTCGCGAGGCTGAACGCGAGCCCGGCGAAGAACACCACGCCGAACAGCAGCACGCCTTCGTAGAGCAGAGCAGCGAGACGCCGCCGCACGGACGGCGCGGCGGCCGGGGTTTCGGGTGCGGGGGCGTTCGCCACGGGCGAACG
>NZ_JAAGPG010000589.1:0-5086 GCF_017104665.1 Burkholderia sp. Se-20378
TCTTGCCTTCGCTCATCACCGCGAGGCGGCTCGCCATCGTCATCGCCTCTTCCTGATCGTGCGTGACCATCACGCAGGTCACGTCGACCTTCTCGATGATGTTCACGAGTTCGAGCTGGGTTTTCTGACGGATCTTCTTGTCGAGCGCGGACATCGGCTCGTCGAGCAGCAAGAGCTTCGGGCGCTTGACCAGCGAGCGGGCCAACGCGACGCGCTGCTGCTGGCCGCCGGAGAGCTGGTGCGGCTTGCGCTGCGCGTACTTGCTCATCTGCACGAGCGCGAGCGCATCGGCCACGCGCTCCTTGATCTCGTTCTTCGGCGTGCCTTCCTGCTTCAGGCCGAATGCGACGTTCGATTCGACCGTCATGTGCGGGAACAGCGCGTACGACTGGAACATCATGTTCACCGGGCGGCGGTACGGCGGCAGCGAGGCAAGATCCTCGCCGTCGACGAAGATCTTGCCGGACGTAGCCGTCTCGAGGCCGGCAAGCATGCGCAGCAACGTCGACTTGCCGCAGCCGGAGCTGCCGAGCAGCGCGAACAGCTCGTTCTTCGCGATCGTCAGGTTCACGTTGTCGACAGCGGTGCTGTCGCCGAATTTCTTCACGACGTTTTCGATGCGGACGAAAGCGTCGTTTTGCGTACGGGCCGCGGGGGCCGGTTGGGTCTGTCGTGCAGCAGCGGAAGAGGGTATCGATTGCATGGGATTCACCATTCGTTCTTCACGGATTGCAGGCGTGAGCGCCCCCGCGCGAGGCGCGCAATGCGACTCACGGACGACGGCTCGTGCCGGATGGAACAGTGCGCGCGGCGCGCGCGGGCGGACGGAGGTCCGCGGATCTCAGGCGGGCAGGCGTGAAGCGATGCCTGCGCCGCCGGAATGCTGGGCGATCAGTGGCCGGTCTTCAATTGGGCCCACAGGCGGTTCTGGAGGCGCAGGATGTCGGCCGGCATCGGCTTCATCAGCACCATCTTCTTCAGCACGTCTTCCGGCGGATAGACGGTCGGATCCTGCGCGACGGCCGGCGTGACGAACTGGTGTGCGGCCTTGTTCGCGGTCGGGTAGAACACCGTGTTGGTGATCGCCGCGTTGACCTTCGGATCGGACACGTAGTTGATCCACTTCAGGGCGGCTTCGGGGTGCGGTGCATCCTTCGGGATCACCATCACGTCGAACCACAGCAGGCCGCCTTCCTTCGGGTTCGAGAACTTGATGTCGTACGAACGCTTCGCTTCAGCCGAGCGGCGATGCGCGATGCCGACGTCGCCCGACCAGCCGAGCGCGACGCACACGTCGTTGTTCGCGAGGTCGTTGATGTAGCCGGACGAGTTGAACTGGGTGATGTACGGGCGGACTTTCTTCAGGACTTCGAACGCAGCCTGGTAATCGCCGGGGTTCGTGCTGTTCGGGTTCTTGCCCATGTATTGCAACGTGGCGGCGAACACGTCGACGGCCTGGTCGAGGAACGACACGCCGCAGCCCTTCAGTTTTTCCATGTTGGCCGGGTCGAACACGAGTGCCCAGCTGTCGACCGGCGCCTTGTCGCCGAGTGCCTTCTTCACCGCCTGCGCGTTGTAGCCGATGCCGTCCGTGCCGTACGCCCAGGGCACGCCGTACTGGTTGCCCGGATCGGCATCCGCGATCATCTTCATCAGCAGCGGATCGAGGTTCGCGAGGTTCGGCAGCTTCGACTTGTCGAGCTTCTGGTACACGCCGGCCTGGATCTGCTTGGCCATGTAGTTCGACGTCGGCACGACGATGTCGTAGCCCGAACTGCCGGCCAGCAGCTTCGCCTGAAGCGTGTCGTCGCTGTCGTAGTTGTCGTACTTGACGTGGATGCCTGTCTGCTTCTGGAAGTTCGGGATCGTGTCCGGTGCGATGTAGTCGGACCAGTTGTAGACATTCAGTTCGTCGGCCGCGTGTGCCGTCGGGCTGGCGACCGACGTGAACGCGGCCGCGGCGGCAAGGGCGGCAACGGAACAGGCTTGGCGAAGAAAGCAGGCACGCATGGTGGAATTCCCCTGGTTATGGCGGCGTGCGGCGCCCGCCGCACGCCTATAGGCAAAACCGTTACGAAATACCCAATTGCTGGGCGGTTGCATCGACTGCTTTTTTCGCCTTCGATACGAGTTCATCAATTTCCGGCCGCGAGATCACGAGCGGCGGCGACAGCAGCATCCGGTCGCCGGTCGCACGCATGATCAGGTTGCCGTTGAAGCAGAAGTCGCGGCAGATCGTGCCGACGTCGCCGCCGTTCGCGAAGCGGCGGCGTTCGGCCGGCGCTTCGGCGAGCTGCAGGCTCGCGACGAGGCCGTGGCCGTGCACCTCGCCGACGATCGGGTGACGCGCGAAGGTTTCGCGCATCAGTGCCTGGAAGTACGGGCCCGTGTCGTTCTTCACGCGCTCGACGATCCCTTCGTCACGCAGCAGCTTCAGGTTCGCGACCGCGACGGCGGCTGCCACCGGGTGGCCCGAGTACGTGAGGCCGTGGTTGAATTCGCCGTTGTCGATGATCGGCCGCGCGACACGTTCGTGAATGCCGACGGCGCCCATCGGCACGTAGCCCGACGTGAGGCCCTTCGCCATCGTGATCAGATCGGGCTCGAAGCCGAAGTGCTGGTGTGCGAACCATTCGCCGGTACGGCCGAAGCCGCCGATCACTTCGTCGGCCACCAGCAGGATGTCGTACTTGCGGCAGATCCGCTGGATTTCCGGCCAGTACGTCGACGGCGGGAAGATCACGCCGCCCGCACCCTGGAACGGCTCGCCGATGAACGCGGCGACGTTCTCCGCGCCGAGTTCGAGGATCTTCGCTTCGAGCTGTTGCGCACGGGCGAGGCCGAACGCTTCCGGCGTTTCACCGGCCGCTGCTTCGCCGAAGAAATACGGCTGGTCGATGTGCACGATGTTCTCGACCTTCGACGGCATCTGCTCGTGCATGTAGCCCATCCCGCCGAGCGTGCCGCCGGCGATCGTCGAGCCGTGATAGCCGTTCTTGCGCGAGATCACGAACTTCTTCTGCGGCTGGCCCTGCACGCGCCAGTACTGGTGCACGAGGCGCAGCACGGTGTCGTTGCCTTCCGAGCCGCTGTTGCAATAGAAGAAGTGGTTGAAGCCCTTCGGCGTGACTTCCGCGAGCATCGCGGACAGTTCGATCACCGGCGGGTGGGTGGTCTTGAAGAACGTGTTGTAGAACGGCAGTTCCTGGATCTGGCGATACGCGGCGTCGGCGAGTTCCTTGCGGCCGTAGCCGACGTTCACGCACCAGAGGCCGGCCATCCCGTCGATCACCTTGTTGCCTTCCGAGTCCCACAGGTAGACGCCGTCGGCCTTCACGATCACGCGGCTGCCTGCGCGATTCAGCGCGCCCATGTCCGAGAACGGGTGGATGTGGTGCGCGGCGTCGAGCGCGCGGTATTCGGCGGTCGTGCGTGCCTGCGTCGCGCGCGGTGCGGCGGCCGTGGCGCTCGGTGCGGCCGGCTGGATCCAGGCAGATTCGTTGCGGTACGTCATGTTTCCTCCGTGATTCCGTATTCGGTTGGGTGCACGCTCAGACGTGCAGCAGCAGATGGCGGCGTTCCCACGAGCTGATCACGCGGAAGAACGCTTCGTATTCGGTTTCCTTCAGCGCGAAATACGCTTTCAGGAACTTGTGGCCGAGGATCTCGCCGAGCGGTTCGCAGGCGGCCATCAGCGTCAGCCCTTCCTCGAGGTTGCGCGGCAGCTGGTACGGCAGGTCGTAGCCGTCGCTGACGAGCGGCTCGGTCGGCTCCAGGCGCTGCGTCATGCCGAGGTAGCCGGCCGCGAGCGTCGCGGCGAGCGCGAGGTACGGGTTGCAGTCGACACCGGGGATACGGTTCTCGATGCGGCGTGCCGACGGGCCCGAATGCGGGATGCGGAAGCCGACCGTGCGGTTGTCGTAGCCCCACTGCACGTTGATCGGCGCGGCCATGAAGCGCGACAGGCGGCGATACGAGTTGATGTACGGCGCGAAGATCGGCATCAGTGCCGGCGTGTACTTCTGCAGCCCCGCGAGGTAGTTGTAGAACATCGACGTCGCGCCGCCGGTTTCCTGCGACGTGAACAGGTTCTGGCCCGTTTCCTCGTCGACGATGCTCTGGTGCACGTGCATCGCCGAACCCGGTTCGTCTTCCATCGGCTTGGCCATGAACGTCGCGTACATGTTGTGACGCAGCGCGGCCTCGCGCACCGTGCGCTTGAACAGGAACACCTGGTCGGCCAGCGACAGCGCGTCGCCGTGCATGAAGTTGATCTCCATCTGCGCGGCGCCGACTTCGTGGATCAGCGTGTCGATGTCGAGGTTCTGCGCTTCGCAGTACTCGTAGATGTCCTCGAACAACGGGTCGAACTCGTTGACGGCCTCGATCGAATACGACTGGCGGCCCGTTTCCGGGCGGCCCGTACGGCCGACCGGCGGACGCAGCGGCAGGTCCGGATCCTTGTTCATGTCGACCAGGTAGAACTCGAGTTCCGGCGCGACGACGGGCTTCCAGCCCTTCGCCTTGTACAGGTCGAGCACGCGGCGCAGCACGTAGCGCGGCGAGATCTCGACCGGCGAGCCGTCGAAGTGCACGCAGTCGTGGATCACCTGCGCGGTCGGGTCGATGGCCCACGGGATCAGGCGGATCGTCGATGCGTCGGGTACGCACACCATGTCGGGGTCGGTCACGCCGGTCAGCGAGCCGTCTTCCGGATATTCGCCGGTGACGGTCTGCACCATCACGGCTTGCGGCAGGCGCATCGATTCGCCGGACGTGAACTTGTTGCGCGGCGTGATCTTGCCGCGCGCGATGCCGGCCATGTCGGGAATGATCGCTTCGACTTCAGTGATCCGGTGCTGCTTCAGAAAATCTTCGATGTCATGCATGTCTGTTCTCGTTGGTTTGGTCGGCGCTCAGGCGAGCGCGGCGGCGGCCATGGCACGCGTGCGGGCGGCGCGGCGGGCGCGGCAGGCATCGCCGAAGGCGCGGAAGATCGCGCTCGACAGCGGGTCCTGCGCATGGCGCCATTCCGGATGACACTGCACGGCGAGGGCGAAAGCCGGTGCATCGACGACGCTCACGG
>NZ_JAAGPG010000590.1:0-4999 GCF_017104665.1 Burkholderia sp. Se-20378
TGCCCCGCGCCGGCGCGCCGGTGTGGCTGTTCGATCTCGACAACACCCTTCACCACGCATCGCACGCGATCTTTCCCGAGATCAACCGCGCGATGACGCAGTACATCATCGACGCGCTGCAGGTCGAGCGCGCCGAAGCCGACCGCCTGCGCAACGGCTACACCGAGCGCTACGGCGCCGCGCTCCTCGGCCTCACGCGCCATCATCCGATCGACCCGCACGACTTCCTGCGCGTGGTCCACACGTTTTCCGACCTGCCCGCGATGCTGCGCGCCGAACGCGGGCTGGCGCGCATCGTCGCCGCGCTCCCGGGGCGCAAGTTCGTGCTGACCAACGCGCCGGAGAACTACGCGCGCGCGGTGCTGCGCGAGTTGCGGATCGAACGGCTGTTTGAGCGCGTGATCGCGATCGAGCACATGCGCGACCGCCGCGCGTGGCGCGCGAAGCCCGATCACACGATGCTGCGCCGGACGCTGCGCACCGCGAATGCACGCATGGCCGACGCGATCCTCGTCGAGGATACGCGCGGCCACCTGAAGCGCTACAAGCGCCTCGGCATCGGTACGGTCTGGATCACCGGCCACCTGCCCGGCCATTTGCCGACTACCGGTCGCCCGCACTATGTCGATCAACGCATTCGTTCGCTAAAATCGCTCCGACTGGGCACACGATCGGGGCGACAAAAATGCAGCCGACTTACCCGCAGGACCAAGCCGTAACGGAAAGCCAGGCCACACCCACCCGCGCCCGCCCGAAGCCGGGCGAGCGCCGCGTGATGATCCTGCAGACGCTCGCGGCAATGCTCGAGGCCCCCAAGCCCGAGAAAATCACGACGGCTGCGCTCGCGGCCCGGCTCGACGTGTCGGAAGCCGCGCTGTACCGGCACTTCACCAGCAAGGCGAAGATGTACGAGGGGTTGATCGAGTTCATCGAGCAGGCGCTGTTCGGGCTCGTGAACCAGATCGTCGCGAAGGAGCCGAACGGCGTGCAGCAGGCACGCACGATCGCGCTGACGATGCTCAACTTCGCCGCGAAGAACCCCGGCATGACTCGCGTGCTGACCGGCGAAGCGCTGGTCGGCGAGGACGAGCGGCTGACCGAGCGCGTGAACCAGCTGCTCGACCGCATCGAGGCGACCGTCAAGCAATGCCTGCGCGTCGCGCGCACGGAGGCGAACGCGCCGCCGGACGGCGCGACGCCGTTCGTGCTGCCGGCCGACTACGACCCGGCCGCCCGGGCGAGCCTGCTCGTCAGCTACGTGATCGGCCGATGGCACCGCTTCGCGAAGGGCGGGTTCCAGAAACCGCCGGGCGAGCAGGCCGACGCGCATTTGCGGCTGATCCTGCAGTGAGATGGCGCGGGCGCGGCGCCCTGCCCGCACGCCCGAATCCGCGCCCCGCAATTTCCGCTATACTTTGCCGACTGTCGCCCCTCGGGCGGCAGCCAGAAACGCGCCGATTTGCTGACTCGATTGCGGGCGCGCGAACCAGCCAGGGCCTTGATTCGTCATTGTCCCGGCGGTTCACTACAAATGCGGCTAAAGAGGTCGTCAGCCGCGCATCTCCGACTCCGCGCATCGCCGACACCATTTAGCTGCCCAGTCATAAGGCGGAACGAATGGAATCGATCGGCATCGTCGCTCCACAGACCATGCACTTCGCCGAACCGCTGCGCTTGCAAAGCGGCAGCGTGATCGGCAACTATCAGCTCGTCGTCGAGACGTACGGCGAACTCAACGCCGCGCGCTCGAACGCGGTGCTCGTCTGCCACGCGCTCAACGCGTCGCACCACGTCGCCGGCGTCTACGCGGACGATCCGCGCAGCACCGGCTGGTGGGACAACATGGTCGGCCCCGGCAAGCCGCTCGACACCAACCGCTTCTTCGTGATCGGCGTGAACAACCTCGGCTCGTGCTTCGGCTCGACCGGCCCGATGAGCATCGACCCGTCGACCGGCAAACCGTACGGTGCAAGCTTTCCGGTCGTCACCGTCGAGGACTGGGTGCACGCGCAGGCGCGCGTCGCGGATGCCTTCGGCATCGAGCGCTTCGCCGCCGTGATGGGCGGCAGCCTCGGCGGGATGCAGGCGCTCGCGTGGAGCCTGATGTATCCGGAGCGCGTCGCGCACTGCATCGACATCGCGTCGACGCCGAAGCTGTCCGCGCAGAACATCGCGTTCAACGAGGTCGCGCGCTCGGCGATCCTGTCCGATCCCGACTTCCACGGCGGCGACTACTACGCGCACGGCGTGAAGCCGAAGCGCGGCCTGCGCGTCGCGCGGATGATCGGCCACATCACGTACCTGTCCGACGACGACATGGCCGAGAAATTCGGCCGTGCACTGCGCCGCGCCGACGGCGCGCTCGACGCGTACAACTTCAGCTTCGACGTCGAATTCGAGGTCGAGTCGTACCTGCGCTACCAGGGCGACAAGTTCGCCGACTACTTCGATGCGAACACCTACCTGCTGATCACGCGCGCACTCGACTACTTCGACCCGGCGAAGGCGTTCGACGGCAACCTGACGGCCGCGCTCGCGCAGACGCAGGCGAAATACCTGATCGCGAGCTTCTCGACCGACTGGCGTTTCGCGCCGGCCCGCTCGCGCGAGATCGTGAAGGCGCTGCTCGACAACAAGCGTACGGTCAGCTACGCGGAAATCGATGCGCCGCACGGCCACGACGCATTCCTGCTCGACGACGCGCGTTATCACAACCTGATCCGCGCGTATTACGAACGAATCGCCAACGAGGTGGGTGCATGAACCAGCAAGCGCTGAATTCCCTGTCCGCGCGCGCGGACTTCCGCACGATCGCGCGCTGGGTCGAGCCGCGCTCGACCGTGCTCGACCTCGGTTGCGGCGACGGCTCGCTGCTCGCGCTGCTGATGGAAGAACTGGACGTGACCGGCTACGGGATCGAGCTGAACGACGCGGGCGTGCTCGCGAGCGCGAAGAACGGCATCAACGTGATCCAGCAGAACCTGGAAGACGGCCTGCGCCTGTTCGAGGACCACAGCTTCGACATCGCGATCCTGTCGCAGACGTTGCAGACGATTCACCAGACGGCCGCGATCCTGCGCGAAACCGCGCGGGTCGGGCGCGAATGCATCGTGTCGTTCCCGAATTTCGGCTACTGGCCGCACCGGCTGTCGGTGCTGAACGGCCGGATGCCGGTGTCGAAGTCGTTGCCGTACCAGTGGCACAACACGCCGAACGTCCGGGTGCTGACGATCGAGGATTTCGAGGCGCTGGCGCCCGAAGTCGGCGTGACGATCCTCGACCGCGTGGTGCTGCACGAAGGCCAACCGATTCGATGGGGAGCGAACTGGCGTGGTAGTCTTGCTGTCTACCGCGTCAAGCGCAGCTGAGCCGGGGAGCCGTTGATCGACGCCGACGGCCCGCACGCACGTGCGGCCGCGCCGCTGCGCTACCCGCGCCGCCGCCTGCGCTGTCGCCGCAATCAGTCAACGCTATCCAGTTCCAGTCCATGTCGAAAACGCCACACGAGGCGCCCGCACTCACCGCTCACGAGGATCACCCCGGCTGGCGCGCCTACCTGAACACGCACATGCTGATCTGCGTGTTCCTGGGCTTCACGTCGGGTCTGCCCCTCTTCACGCTCGTCTACCTCGTGCAGGCATGGCTGCGCTCCGAGGGCGTGAACCTGAAGGAAATCGGCCTGTTCGCGCTGATCCAGTTCCCGTATACGTGGAAGTTCCTGTGGGCGCCGCTGATGGACCGCTACGTCCCGCGCCTGCCCGGCTGGCGCCCGGGCCGCCGGCGCGGCTGGCTGCTGCTCACGCAGCTGCTGGTCGCGGGCGCGATCGCCGCGCTCGGCTTCGTGTCGCCGCGCGACTCGATCTGGACGGTCGCCGCGCTCACCACGCTCGTCGCGTTCTTCGGCGCGAGCGCCGACATCGTGATCGACGCCTACCGCCGCGAACTGCTGCGCGATACCGAGCAGGGCCTCGGCAACGCCATCCACGTGAACGCGTACAAGCTGGCCGCGCTGATCCCCGGCTCGCTGGCGCTGATCCTGTCCGACCACCTGCCGTGGGACGTCGTGTTCGCGATCACCGGCGCGTTCATGCTGCCGGGCATCCTGATGACGCTCGTCGTGCGCGAGCCCGAAGTGGTCGGCACGCCGCCGCGCAACCTGCGCGACGCGATCGTGCTGCCGTTCCGCGAATTCATCCAGCGCGACGGCTGGGCCGGCGCGCTGCTCGTCATCGCGTTCATCTTCCTGTTCAAGATCGGCGACACGATGGCCACTACGCTGTCGACGTCGTTCTTCCTCGACATCGGCTTCTCGCGCACCGAGATCGGCATCGTCGCGAAAACCACCGCGCTCGTCGCGAGCGTCGCCGGCGGCATCATCGGCGGCATCTGGCTCGTGAAGATCGGCATCGGCCGCGGGCTGTGGATCTTCGGCGCGCTGCAGATGGTGTCGACGCTCGGCTTTGCGTGGCTCGCGCAGCTCGGCCCCGGTTCGCCCGTGCTCGCGATGCTCTACGACTTCACCGTGTCGACGAGCCATGCGATCGCGTCGGCGCTGTCGGTGTTCGGCATTGCCGTCACGCCGCAATTCAGCCCGATGACCGTCGCGCTCGCGATCGTCTACGGCGCCGAAACCTTCACCACCGGCCTGACGATGGCCGCGTTCGTCGCATACATCGCGAGCACGACCGACCCGCGCTATACGGCCACGCAGTTCGCGCTGTTCACGAGCCTCGCGTCGGTGCCGCGCACGCTCGCGTCGGCCGCGAGCGGCTTCATCGTCGCGAAGATCGGCTGGTTCGACTACTTCATCGTGTGCACCGCGCTCGCGATTCCCGGCATGCTGCTGCTGTTCAAGATCGCGCCGTGGAACGGGACCGCACGCAACGGCGAGGCCAGCCGTGCGCAGTAACGGCCTGCACCGCCTCGCGAGCGTTGCGGCTTCGTTGAGCGTCGGCGCCGCGGCACTCGCCGCGGGGTTCGCCCATGCGACCGACGCCGG
>NZ_JAAGPG010000591.1:0-4947 GCF_017104665.1 Burkholderia sp. Se-20378
TCGCGTCGTCGATCGTCGCGAGCAGCGCGGGCGGCGCCGGCTGGCGCGCGTTTGCGGCGGCGCAGCGTTCGTAGTGGTCGGTCACGCCGGCCAGCACGCGGTCGATCGCATCGGGCACGTCGCCCGACAGCCGGCGGCGCGAGCGGCGCAGGTCGAGCGCATTCAGTGCGATACGCAGGTCGCGGAAGCTTTCGATCGACGGGTGGCGATGATCGTCGGACGCGCCGAGGCGCGGCAGCAGTTGCGTGACGCGATCGAGCATTCTCGAAGCGTGGTTGCGCTGGTCGTCGAGCGGCTGCGTCGACGCGGAGCGCGCGACATCTTCCCAGCCCGAGCGCAGCAGGCGCCGCACCGCGAGTTCCGCGCCGAACGGCCGCGTCGCACGCGTCCACACATAAGCGAACAGCAGCCCGGCGACACCCGCGAGGTTACTGTTCAGGAACACGAAGAAATCGGCGTCGTACGCACCCTGGATACTGATGAAGGTGGCCGTGTTCACGGCGACGAGCATCGTCACCATGTTGAACTGCGGGCGCGGCAGCAGCGTGCCGATCAGGATGAACGGGCCCGCGAACATCACGACGAGCATCGCGAAATCGTGCACGTGCGGCAGCACGACGAACAGGTACAGGCCGGCGAACACGACACTGGCAGTCGTCGCGAGGAAGAACTTGAACACCAGCGGCGCCGGCTCGTCGAGCGCGGCGAAGAAGCTGCACGACACGGCCACGAGCGTGACAGCGCCGGCGCCGTCGTGCCAGCCGGACGCGATCCACATCCAGCTCGCGAACACGATCGCGGCGACGACGGTCAGCGTCGAGAACAGCATCATCCCGCGATCGAAGAAGCGTTCGGTGCCGCCGAGCCGCCAGTGCCGGTAGCGCGGCTGCCAGACGCCGGCTTCGTTGCCGATCAGCGCGCGCAGCGAGCGGCAGTCCTGCCAGATGTCGATGACCTGGCGCAGCCGCCACAGCGCATTCGACAGCAGCGCGCCGTCCCAGCTCGCGAGCGCATCGTCGGCGGGCTGCAGCGCGGCGATGCGTTCGCGCAGGCGTTGCGCGACCGGGTCGTCGGTCATGTCGCCGTCGGTGCCGGCCTTGACGGCCGGCAGCGGTGCGTTGAACCATTTCGCGGCATCGGCCAGCAGCTCGTCGAGCCCGGCCGGGCGGATGTGCAGGTCGCGCATCAGCGCGATCAACGGATCGGCGAGCGACGACATCAGCGGCAGGAACAGCTGCATCCGGCCCGCGAGCGCCTGCGCGCGGGCGAGGATGCGCGGGTGCGCATGGTCGTAGCTCAGCTGGCTCAGCAGGAATTCGAGGCCGGTGATGGTCGCCGCGAGGCGTTGCCGGCACGCGGACAGCGCCTTGCCGGCGATGTGCCCGGACAGCGTCTCGCGGCCGTAGAACGCGGCGTCCTTGAACCACGCGTCGGTGCGCTCGATCAGCGTCGGCGCGAGCCGGTTCGGGAAGATCGCGCTGCCGACCACGCTCGCGCATACGATGCCGAGCACGATCTCCTCGGTCCGTGCGATCGCGACGTCGAACACGGTGGACGGATCGGTCACGGTCGGTAATGCGACCAGCGGCATCGTGTAGCCGGCGAGCATGAACACGTAGCTGCGCGCGGTGCGGTCGGAGATCGCGAGGTAGAGCAGCGTGCCGCACCAGGTGGCGACGATGATCGCGAACAGCAGCGGCGTCTCGACGAACGGCGGCACGAAGAAGATCGCGGCGGCCGCGCCGAGCGCGGTGCCGAGCGCGCGATACAGCGCCTTCGAGCGCGTCGCGCCGACGAACGGGTTCGACACGATGTAGACGCTCGCCATTGCCCAGTACGGGCGCGGCAACTGGAAATACAGGCCGAGATACAGCGCCAGCATCGACGCGGCGAACGTCTTGCCCGAGAACAGCCAGTCGCGAAGGCTCGGATAGGTCATGACGTGGCGTTGCCGGTGTGGGATGCGCGCACGGCGGGCGTGTGCGACTCGGATGCATTGAATGCATCGAGCACGCGCAGCGTCGCTTCGAGATCGGCGCGCGTGACCCCCTTGAGCACCTGCGCGCGCAGCACGCGCAGGTCTTCCTCCATCTTCGCGGTGACCGCGCGGCCCGCGGCCGTCAGCGAGATCGTTTTCGCGCGGCGGTCGTGCGGATCCTCGTCGCGGCGCGCGAGGCCGGCCGCGCACAGCTGGTCGAGCAGGCGCACGAGCGATGGCCCTTCGATGCCGACGTATTCGGCGAGCGTGCCCTGCCGCACGCCTTCGCCGAGGCGCCCGGCGATCAGCAGCGGCGTCGCGCAGGCCTCGGACACGTTGTACGCGGTCAGCACGCCGTCACTGGTGCGGCGCCACTTGCGCGCGGACAGCACGAGAAGGCTGCTGACGGCGAGACGGAGGTCGTGCAGATTGGTCATGGGCGAGATGATAGGGGCAAATTAATTCGATAGCAAACTATCGTTTTTGTCACCCTGATGACACGTCGCACGCGGTTCGGCCGGCCCGTTTGAAGCAATTTAGGCGGCGTGCCGGCGATGGTCAAGCTGTAAGGTTGTCGCTGCGGGAGCGTGCGGCGGCCGCGATCGAATGGTCAGACGAAAGTCGTCCGGCAGGGCCGCTCGGAGGTCAGGCAGGTTCGAACGCGGGGTTCGGGAAATCCGGCTTCGCGAAACGGCGCAGTGCGTGCATATTGGGGCCGTTGCAAGCCTCCCGGAGATTCCGCACGTGTCCACTTCATCCTCGCAGCCCCCTGGCCAGGCGTCGCTCGACGCGTGGCTCGGCAAGACCGAAACGCTCGGTGACGACATCACCGCGTTCCCGCTGAACGCGCTGGCCGCCACGCTCGACCGCCCGTCGCCTGGCGACGTCGTGCCGCCGATGTGGCACTGGCTCTATTTCCTGCCCGTCGCGCCGCTGGCCGAAGTCGGCCCCGATGGCCACCCGAAGCGCGGCGGCTTCCTGCCGCCCGTGCCGCTGCCGCGCCGCATGTGGGCCGGCGGCCGCCTGACGTTCCATGCGCCGCTCCGAACGGGGCGGCGCGCGACGCGCGAATCCACGATCGAGAACATCGAGGACAAGACGGGTCGCAGCGGCCGGCTCGTATTCGTGACGGTGCAGCACCGGATCGAATGCGACGGCGCGTTGTGCGTCGAGGAAGAGCACGACATCGTCTATCGCGACGCGCCGCAGCCGGGCGCACCCGCGCCGAAGCCGATCGCGGCGCCGGCAGGCGAGACGTGGTCGCGCACGGTCACGGCCGATGCCGTGATGCTGTTCCGCTATTCGGCGCTGACCTTCAACGGTCACCGCATCCACTACGACCGCAGCTACGTCACGCAGGAGGAAGGTTATCCGGGGCTCGTCGTGCACGGCCCGCTGATCGCGACGCTGCTCGTTGATCTCGTGCACCGCGAACGGCCCGACGCGACGCTCGCGAGTTTCGCGTTCCGCGCGGTGCGCCCGACGTTCGACGGGGCGCCGTTCACGCTGTGCGGCAAGCCGTCGGACGACGGCAAGACGATCGAGCTGTGGGCGAAGGATCGCGACGGCTGGCTGACGATGCAGGCCACCGCGACCCTGGCGTAACGGGCGCCGTTTCGTTCATTCGCGACGCGGCAAGATCCGTATGCGGTGATCGTCGTTGCACGCCGCAAGCCGGCCGGGCTGGCACTCGGCCAGCCCCGACGTTCGTCGGCAAACCCCTGTAAGCTGCTGGCAGGTCGCGTGCCGTTCGCCGGACCAGGCGATGCGCGGCCGGCCCTTCCACCTTCCACGCCTCGCATCAGGAGCACGCATCTTGGCCACCTATATTGTGTTTACACGTGAAAGCATGCAGGACCCGCAGGAATTCGACCTCTACCAGAGCAAGGTCGGCGCGACGCTCGCCGGGCATCCGGTGAAGGTGCTCGCGGCTTACGGGCCGCAGGAAACGCTGGAGGGTGAAGGCCCGGAAGGCGTCGTGATCGTCGAATTCCCGTCGAAGGAAGCCGCGCACGCGTGGTATCACGGCCCCGAATACCAGACCGTCGCCCAGCACCGGTTCAAGGGCGCGCGCTATCGCGCCGTGCTGGTCGAAGGCGTCTGAACGACCCGCATCGGACGCCCGGCCCGCCGATGAATGCATCGATCCCCGCCACTGCGCCCGTTCGCCCGCCGATGGGGCGCGCCACCACCGTGCTGCTCGCGATCAGCGTGCTGTTCTATCTGGTCGCCATGTTTACCGCGCCGTTCCGCACCGGCGCGCCCGCGCCGCATCCGTGGGCCGACGGCTGGCAGGTGCTGCTGACGGGCTGGATGGGCGTGCTCGGCGGCATCTATGCGTGGCTCGCGAATCCGCTCGTGTTCGCCGCCTGGCTGCTGACGGTGAAGCGCTACCGCGCGCAGGCGGTCGTGCTGGCCGTACTGGCCTTGCTGTTCGGGATGAGCTTCCTGTCGCAGCACCAGATCGCCGTCAACGAAGCGGGGGACGTCGAGCCCGTGCATCTCGACGCGATCGGCTACTGGTGCTGGCTCGCGAGTTTCGCCGCTGCGTCGGTCGGCGCGGCGTTGTTGCCCGGGCGGACGAAGACGCGCTGATTGATTGCGGACGCTCAATGTGGATGTCGGCGGAGATGAAGCCGCGCGGCATCGCAACGATCCGCGGCATCGGCACGTGACGCGAAAGGGCGTCTTGCGTGCCGATGCATGGAAGGCGCGATGTCGATGGCGCGCCTTCCACCTTCACCCGATGTGTGCCTGCAATGCACGCAGCCAATACGACACCGCCACCGCGCCGCCGTCCGGCGTGCCGATCGCACGTTCGCCGAGATAGCTCGCGCGCCCGGCGCGCGGCGTCATGCGTGCGGTTTCCTGCGCACCGTGCTCGGCGGCTTCGACCGCGGCCGCCCATGCGCTCGCGGGATCGCGGTCGTTGTCGAGCGCACGCTCGAATGCCGCGACGGCCGGTACCA
>NZ_JAAGPG010000592.1:0-5061 GCF_017104665.1 Burkholderia sp. Se-20378
CGAGCGCCTGCACGGTCAGCGCGGTCGCCGGGGCCGGCTGGGCGGCGGGTGCCGCCGCGGTCGCAAGGGGCGCGAGCATCGTCGTGTCAGGCGGCGTGCTGCTGGCGGCGCAGTTGCGCGTCGAGCTGCTGCAGCGTCGTGTACTGCGTGATGTTCAGCGCTTCCGGGTCGATCGAACCGTAGAGCTGTTCGCAGAACACGATCAGCTCGACGATGTTCAGCGAATCGATGCCGAGTTCGCCGATGCCGGCGTCGGTGTCGACGGTCTCGACGTTGAGGATCTTCGCGACTTCGCGGGACAGGATGTCGAGCGCGTCGGCCGGAACGTTCTGGGTCGTCATGAGAGGAGCTCCTGATAATGAAGTGGGTTGATCGGGATCGATCGGCCTGTCGCGTGGGTCAACTGCCGGCTTCGCAGCGCAGGCTCTTGCGAAGCTCGTGATAACAACGGTACGAACTGCCTTCCATCTTCGAAAACGCCAGCAGGTCGCGCTGGTCGTCGAACGTGGCGACCCTGCCGTCGCGCACGAGCGCCGTCAGGAATTCGTTCGACAGCAGCTTGATCGCGAGCACGCGCTGCACCTTGCCGAAGCTGTAGTGCGCGTCGTCGGTCTGGCTGCGGGCGGCGTCGGCGATGAACTGGTGGACGGCGCGCGCGTCGGCGTCGAGTTCGACGCGGCCGGTGCGTTCGAGCCAGCCGACGTGCGCCATCAGCGCACGGACGAAGTAGGGCCGCACGACGGTCAGGTATTTGTTGAACACGGTCGGGCCGCCGATGCGCAGGCGATCTTCGGCGCTCACGCGCACCTGGCCGCCGACGTTCGCGAGCTGCAGGTTGCCCGCGAGGAACGGCGCGCCGCAGGTCGTGCGCTTCAGCTTGCGATACTCGTCGGGCCACACGAGGTAGGCGGCCGGGAACATCACGCCCGGCAACCGCGCGGCGACCACCGCCATGCAGTCGCGATGCGCTTCGATGCCCCACACCTTGTCGACGGTGAGCGCGAGGCCGTTGTCGTCGCTGCGCACGACCGTGCGCCATGCGGCGAGCGTCGGGCCGCCGCCATCGCTCATCAGGAACGCGAAGTTGTGACCGCTGTCGATGCAGTCGCACGCGCGACGGTTCTGGTCGTCGGAGAAGAACAGCCCGAACATGATGCGGATGAACGCGCGCATGAACGGCTTGAACAGGTGATGGAATCCCTCGCGGCTGATCTGTTCGAGCAGCGCTTCGGTGAGCGGCGCTTCGTCGTGCCGCAGCGGCGTCGACGCGGACGAATCGGGCAGCACGTCCGGCGTGGCGGCATGCAGTGCGATCACCATCTCGCTGTCGAGCAGCCGCACGGCGGCCGCTTCGACGAGCCGGGCCGCTGCGCGCGGCAGCGTGCCGAGCGACGCGATCATGTCGAAGTGGCGCAGCACCGGATACGCAGCCTGGTCGGCCACGCGCAGCAGCAGCGGTGCGGTCGCGAGCGGGTCGGCGGACGAAGCGGGGACGGAAAGCGTGGACATGGGGCTGGGTTCCTGTCAGAAGCGCACGCGCACGGCGGCGTCGATACGGGTGCCGAGACCGACCATCCGGTACTCGGAGTTGCTGTCGGAGAACGCGCGGGTGACCGCGACATCGACGCTCACGCGCTTGTTCACGTCGGCGACGACCTGCGCGATCGCGAGCAGGCCCTTGTCCTGCGGCGAATAGACCCCGCGCAGCGAGTACTCGACGCGGCCGATCTTCTTGCCGAGCCGCGCGAACAGGTAGTCGCGCAGGTTGCCGTCGACGCTCACGAAATCGGCCGTGCCGCCGAGGCCGGCCAGCGCGGCGCCGGGCGCGACGGGCAGCAGTGCGTTGTTCGCGCGGACCGCGCCGACCATCTGGCGCCACTGGTTCGCGTCGTAGCGCGCCTCGTCGTGCGACCACTCGACGATCAGCGAGAAATTGCCGGGCAGCGCGCTCTGCATGCCGACCGCGCTGCGCCACATGTATTGGCGGTCGTTGCGGCGGTCGACCGCGTCGTATGCGGCCGGCGAATCGAGCGGCGTGCCGTTCGCGATGAAGGCCGGCAGCGGCCGCGTCGTGCCGCGTTCGAGCCACGCGCTCGCATAGACGGTGTTCGAGCGTGCGACGTCGAACGACAGCGTCGCGCCGGCGCCGCCGTGGCCCGCATGCCGGCCGGCGAGCAGCGAGGCCGAGCCGCCCGACCAGTTGTATGCACCGCGCACGAGCTGGGTCGCGCCCTGCACGTCGCGGTTGTCGACGTCGCTGCGCAGCGTGCGGTTTTCGCCGGCGATGATCTGCAGCGTGGTCTGTTCGCCGGCCCATTTCGCTTCGACGAGCGGCGTGCCTTCGACGTCGCCGTAGCGGTCGTAGATGTCAGCTGTCGCGGCGCGCTTCTGGAAGAAGCCGAGCGGAAAGAACGCCTGCGACGTGTCGAGCGGATCGATCCGCTTGCCGGCCGTGAGCGTGATGCCGTTGTCGAACGCATAGCGCACGCCGGCCTCGTTGAAGCGGGTGGCCTGCGCGCCGAGCGAATGGTTGCTGGCCACGGCGCGCGCGTTCATGAACAGGTTCTCGCCGTCGATGCGTGCGAGCAGCCCGGCTTCCTGCAGGTTGCGCGGCTGGTCGCCGATCAGGTTCCCCAGCAGCGCATGCCCGTCCATGCTGTCGACCGACCGTGCGTACGCGATGCCGTTCAGCGTGCTCAACTGTTCCATCAGCGATTCTCCGTGCGCGAGCGTGCAGCCGAGCGCAAGCGGGACGGCGAGCGCGGCGGCGGGCCAGAGTCGGCCGGATGATGGAAGGCGGCGGTCACGATGGGCGTCGACATGAGCGTCGTGGTCACTGGCCATCGGCAAGCGTGTCGGGGTTGAACCAGCCCGACGGAATCTTGCGCGGCTGGCCGTCGAGGATGTCGACGACGCTCGCGCGCTGCTTTTCGATCTCGTTGCGATACGTGATCTTGCGGATCACCTTGCGCCCGTTCGCATCGACCGGCGCGGAGAAGTCGGCGCTGCGGAACAGCAGGCCGCTGGCAAGAAAGAACTGCGCGCGCACCGGCACGTCGGTGTCGGGCGTGACCCACAGCTTGATCGTCGGGTAGACGTTGTCGGGATCGGTCGCGGTCAGGTCGAGCTCGGTGGCCGGCTTGCCGGCGATCGTCGTCGCGCCCGCCGCGGCCGACGCGTGATAGCTGTCCGCCCAGTGCGTGCGCGTGATGTCGCTGATCACGACCTCGCCCTGCAGCCGCTGCATCCCGTTGATGCGGACCGCGCTGCGCGTGTTCGGCACGTAGAACCAGTGGCCGCGCGTCGTCGCGAGATACTTCTGCCCGTCGTTCTCGCCGCTGCGCGTCAGTGCGAGCGTGTCGCCGTTGCCGCGCGTGTAGACGAGATAGCGTGTTGCGTCGCCGGACTGTCCGCCGACTTCGTTCGTGATCTGGATGTTCGTCTGCGTATCGGCGGCAGTGCTGCGGTACGCGTCGGCACGGGCGAGCATGGTCTGGGCCGTCGGTGCGTCGGCGGCATGAACAAGCGGCGCGCACGCGACGAGCGCGGCGGCCAGATGGCGAATGCGAATCATGGGGCGAGTCCTTCGAGGATGTTGCGTTTGGCGAGCCCGAGTGTCGCGAGCAGCGCGGCGGCCACCCCGAGCACGACGAACGCGCCTTCGACGGCGGCCACGGCGGCCGGCGAGACCGTGAATTCGAGCAGGATCGACTTCACGCGGCCCGGCGGCGGGGGCAGGTGGATCTGTGCGTGATTGAGCGCGACCATCGTCAGCAGCGCCACCGCGATGCCGGCGGCGGCGCCGAGCAGGCCGAGGAAGGCGGTCTCCTGGATCAGCACGCCGCGCACCGTCGCGGCCGGCACGCCGAGCGCGCGCAGCGTCGAGATCTCGCGGCGGCGTTCGACGATGCTCATCAGGATCCAGTTGCTCATCGACAGCAGGATCGTCAGGCAGAGAATCGCGCCGAACACCGAGAACTGGTTCTTGTACAGCGCGACGACCTGGTGATAGAGCGACACGAGCTGGTCCCAGGTCTTCACGTCGAGCGTCGGCAGCGCGGCGTGCAGCGTCGCGGCGGCGGCCGGCGTATGTGCGGTGTCCGTCAGGAACACCGCGATGCGCGACGCACGGTCGGTGCGCAGCAGCGCCTGCGCGGCGGTGAACGTCACGTTGACGATCCGCTCGTCGACGTCCTTGTTGCCGGTGCTCATCACGCCGACGATCTGCGCGTCGGTTGCGTTGATGCCGCCGTGCGCGGTCGACGCCATCAGCTGCACGACCGAGCCGACGTGCACGCCGAGCTTGCGCGCGAGTTCGGCGCCGACGACGACTTCGGTGCCGGCATTCGTCGGCGACAGGTAGCGGCCCGACAGCACCGTGTGATAGTCGAAGAAGCCGGGCGGCTCGCGGTTCGGCTCGATGCCTTCGCCGACGAAGCCGTAGCTGAGATCGCCGTTCGAGATCAGCCCGTCGAAGTCGATGCCGCGCGCGGTGGTCGCGACGCCGGGCAGCGCCGCGATCGCGTGCGTGGCGGTGGCCTGTTCGTCGGCGGTCAGCCCGTACTGCAGCGGCCGCTCGCCGATCAGGTCGAGATAGCCGTGATGCAGCACCTGCACGTGGCCGACGCCGCTGTCGATCGACCCTTCGCGCACCGCGTCGAAGGTCGCGATCACGTAGCCGAGCGCAAGGCTCGACGCGAACGCGGCGACGCCGATCATCGCCATCGTCAGCACGGTGCGGCGCTTGTTGCGCCAGAGGTTACGCCACGCAAACGTCGACCAGTTCACGATTCTCTCCCGGTACGCCGTCGCGCATCTCGATGCGACGCGGCAGGTGCGCGCACAGACGATCGTCGTGCGATGCAATCAGAAAGGCGGTGCCCAGCGTGCGATTGGTGTCGAGGATCAGGTCGGCCACCGCCCGTGCGTTGGTGCTGTCGAGGCTGGCGGTCGGCTCGTCCGCGATCACGATCGCGGGCTCCTTCGCGAGCGCGCGGGCCAGCGCGACCCGTTGCTGCTCGCCGCCGGACAGCTCGCCGGGGCGATGGCGTTCGCGCGCGG
>NZ_JAAGPG010000593.1:0-4895 GCF_017104665.1 Burkholderia sp. Se-20378
TTCACATGGCGCAGCGGCATGCCGCTGCGCCATGTGATCACGAATGGCCACCGGCACCCGGTGCGGCCGCCGTCGCCGGCCGGCGAGATCTATGCACGCTACATGCCGCAGGTCGGGATGACGTTCAGCCTGCGCACCGTCGACGTCGACGCGCACGCGGACCTGTTCAGCGGCTGGATGAATCTCGATCGCGTCGCGCATTTCTGGGACCAGCGCGGCACGCGCGACGAGCATGCGGCGTACCTCGCCGAGCGGCTCGCCGATCCGCACATGCACCCGATGATCGGCTATTTCGACGACACGCCGTTCGGCTATTTCGAGTTCTACTGGGCGAAGGAGGACCGTCTCGCACCGTTCTACGACGCGCACGACTACGACCGCGGGCTGCACCTGCTGATCGGCGATTCGCGCTTCCAGAGCGCCGGCAAGCTGCATGCATGGTGGAGCGGGGTGCTGCACTACATGTTCGTCGACGAACCGCGCACGCAGCGGCTCGTGGGCGAACCGCGCGTCGATCATGTGCGGCACATCGCGTACATGCACCGGCTCGGGTTCTACACGCTGAAGGAATTCGACTTCCCGCACAAGCGCGCGGCGCTCACCGTCATCGAGCGCGACACATTCTTCGATACTTTCAAATTGCCGTGACGGCGCGGTTACGCGGTGCGGCGCGATGTGGCGCGCGGCATCGCGGCCCGCGAGCATTGGCCGTCCGGGATATGGACCACGCGGCCTGCGTCGTGAAGGTCGTCTCGGCGATTACCTATGCCGAAATGAGGTTCGGCGCGGTCGGCGGGAAGGCGTCGCCGAAGCATGCGGAACTCGTGACGGCCTTTGTTTCACGGCTGGACGGCGTGCTGTCGTGGGATACGGCGGCCGTCGATGCAACGGCCGCGATTCGTGCCGATCTTGCGACGCGGGGCACGCCGATCGGCGCGAACGACGCGTCGATCGGCGGCCATGCGATCGCGGCCGGCGCGGTGCTCGTCACCCATAACAGCCGCGAGTTCGGCCGCGTCGCCGGGTTGTCGCTCGAAGACTGGGCGGCCTGAGCGCGGCCGGGCCAGGATGCGCCCGTGTCGGAACGTGGTCACTTTTCAGCCGGCGTACGCAAAAAGCGTACACGGGTGAAAAGTGAACAAAACGGTCACAAATTATTGATTTAAATGAGATTTTGTCATTCCCTCATCGGCTGACCGTCGACGCTCCGAGGGCCGGAAACCGAAGATGGGCGCACGGTTCGGCTGACCGCGCGTGCCTGTGACAATCGTCCCGAAAATCGGATCAAGTTCGTCCTGGGTGCTGAACCGGCGGCAACTACGGGTTGCTACCACGACGACTTTCCGTCTGCCCGGTTGCCGTCGAACCCACTATCCTTGCCTGCATATTTCCCACAGGACAGGAGACGACACCGTGACGCACAGCGTGATTCCCGCAGGCCTCGCCGACGAAATGATCGAGATCCGGCATCGCATCCATGCCCACCCCGAGCTTGGCTTCGAGGAATTCGCGACGAGCGACCTCGTCGCGGAGCAACTGCAGTCGTGGGGCTACACGGTACATCGCGGGCTCGGCGGCACGGGCGTCGTCGCGCAGCTGAAGGTCGGCGACGGCACGCAGCGCCTCGGCCTGCGCGCCGACATGGACGCGCTGCCGATCCACGAGGCCACGGGCCTGCCGTACGAGAGCAAGATCGCCGGCAAGATGCACGCGTGCGGTCACGACGGCCACACCGCGATGCTGCTCGCGGCCGCAAAGCATCTGGCGCGTGAGCGCCGCTTCTCGGGCACGCTGAACCTGATTTTCCAGCCGGCCGAGGAAGGGCTCGGCGGCGCGAAGAAGATGCTCGACGAAGGGCTGTTCGAGCTGTTCCCGTGCGACGCGATCTTCGCGATGCACAACATGCCCGGCTTCCCGACGGGCAAGTTCGGCTTCCTGCCGGGGTCGTTCATGGCGTCGTCGGATACGGTGATCGTCGACGTGCAGGGCCATGGCGGCCACGGTGCGGTGCCGCACAAGACGGTCGATTCGGTGGTCGTCTGCGCGCAGATCGTCATCGCGCTGCAGACGATCGTGTCGCGCAACGTGTCGCCGCTCGACATGGCGATCGTCACGGTCGGCGCGATCCATGCGGGCGAGGCGCCGAACGTGATTCCCGATCGCGCGCAGATGCGCCTGTCGGTGCGCGCGCTGAAGCCGGAGGTGCGCGACCTGCTCGAGACGCGCATCAAGGAAGTCGTGCATGCGCAGGCGGCCGTGTTCGGCGCGACCGCGACGATCGACTACCAGCGCCGCTACCCGGTGCTCGTCAACGATGCGGAAATGACCGCATTCGCGCGCAACGTCGCACGCGAGTGGGTGGGCGACGCGAACCTGATCGACGGGATGGTGCCGCTCACCGGCAGCGAGGATTTCGCGTTCCTGCTCGAGAAGCGGCCGGGCTGCTACCTGATCATCGGCAATGGCGACGGGGAGGGTGGCTGCATGGTGCACAACCCGGGTTACGACTTCAACGATGCGGCGTTGCCGACCGGCGCGTCGTACTGGGTGAAGCTGGCGGAGTCGTTCCTGGTTTGACGGAAGGTCGCGGTATGGACCACGCCGCGTCTATGTCGAACTGCATCGGTCATCCGGAAACGGGGGATGGCCGCGACATGATTCGATGACGTTCCGGTGGGCCATATCGCTATCGCGTCGGATGACGCGATCCGCCACCGGTTCGATCTAGATCATGTCGCCGCTGAACAGCGCCACGACCGCTTCCGGATTCGACGGCCAGTACATGTGCATGTACGTCGCGACGATCGCATCGCGTCGATAGACGGCTTCGCCGCTGCCCGATGCGCCGTCGGGGCGCGCAGCGTTCGCGACCGGTTCGAGTGGCGTCGCGAGCCGCGAATAGTGGAACGTATGCCCACGCATCGTCCCGCTGCGCGTATCGAGCTGCTGCATGCCGAGCGCCGCGAACCGGCGCTGCATCGTCGCCCGCCCCGGCAACAGCCCAAGCATCGGCGTCGTCACGCCGTCCACATCGGTCAGCGATTCGCACAGATACACCATCCCCCCGCATTCCGCGACGATCGGCCGGCCGGCCGCTGCGTGCGCGTGAATCGACCGAGCAGCCGCGGCATTCGCCGCGAGCGTCGCCGCATGCAGTTCCGGATAGCCGCCCGGCAGGAATAGCGCGTCGCAATCGTCCGGCACCGGTTCGTCGGCGAGCGGCGAGAAGAATTGCACGTGCGCACCGAGCGTGTCGAGCAACGCAAGATTCGCCGGATAGATGAACGAAAAAGCCACATCGCGCGCCACCGCGATCCGCTTGCCGGCGAGCGCACGCGGCAGCGGCGCTGCTGCATCGGGTTCCGCGAACGCAACGGCCGGCGGCAACTCGGCAAGCGCCGTTTGCGCCAGCACGTCGGCCGCGCGATCGAGGCGCGCATCGAGATCGTCGATGTCGCTCGGCTGGTGCAGGCCGAGATGCCGCTCCGGCAACGCAATGCCCGCATCGGCCGGCACGTGCCCGAGCCACCGCAAATCGCCGGGCAGTGCCTGTTGCAGCAATTCCGCGTGCCGCTCCGACCCGACGCGATTCGCCAGCACGCCGTGAAACGGCAGCCCCGGCCGGAACCGCGCGAGCCCGAACGCGATCGCCGCGAACGTCTGCGCCATCGACTTCGCGGAAATTACCGCGACGACCGGCACGCCGAACGCGGCCGCGAGATCGGCACTGCTCGGCGTGCCGTCGAACAGCCCCATCACGCCTTCGATCAGGATCAGGTCCGCCTCGCGCGCGGCGTCGGCCAGCAGCGCACGGCAGCCGGCCTCGCCGACCATCCCGAGATCGAGCGCATGCACCGGTGCACCGCTCGCGCGTTCGAGCAGCATCGGATCGAGAAAATCGGGCCCGGTCTTGAACACGCGCACGCGCCGGCCAAGCCGGCGGTGCAGCCGCGCGAGGCCGGCCGTCACCGACGTCTTGCCCTGGCCCGACGCGGGCGCACTGACGAACAGCGCGGGGCAGGCGGGCATGCTCAGAACTCCACGCCGCGCTGCGCCTTCACGCCCTGTTCCTTGTACGGATGCTTGACGAGCCGCATTTCGGTGACGAGGTCGGCCGCATCGATCAGCGCATCGGGCGCATGCCGCCCGGTCACGACGACGTGCACCGAATCGGGACGTGCGGCCAGCGTCGCGAGCACTTCGTCGAGCGGCAGGTATTCGTACTTCAGCACCGTGTTCAGCTCGTCGAGGATCACCATCCGGTAGTCGCCGCTGTCGATCATCCGGCGTGCCTCGTCCCAGCCCTTGCGCGCGGTCGCGATGTCGGCGTCGCGGTTCTGCGTGTTCCACGTGTAGCCGTCGCCCATCGTCACGAAATCGCATTCGGCCACCGCACCGAGGAAGTCGCGCTCGGACGTGTGCAGCGCGCCCTTGATGAACTGCACGACACCGAGCCGCATGCCGTGGCCGAGCACGCGCACGGCCATGCCGAATGCGGCCGTGCTCTTGCCCTTACCGTTGCCGGTGTTGACGATCAGCAGGCCCTTTTCGTTGACGGCGGCGGCCTGCTTCTTCTCGTGGCCCGCACGGCGGCGTTCGGTCATCCGTTGATGGGATTCGGCGTCGGTTTTCATCGGATTCGTCCTGTCGAAAGAAAGCGAAACAAAGGGTTCAGAGCGGGCCGGCGAGTGCGACCGTCACGCCGTCCCGGATGGATTTGGGGCCGAGCAGGCGGCCGTGCGGCGCCGCGAGCTGCGCGCACGGCTCGGCCACGCCCGCGACGCCGAAGCGGGCGAGTGCGGCATCCGACGGGCCGCTCACGGCCAGTTCCGGGCGGCTCGCGAGTTGCGCCGCGTCGAACGCGACGAGCGGCCAGCCGCGTCGCGCGCACAGCG
>NZ_JAAGPG010000594.1:0-4839 GCF_017104665.1 Burkholderia sp. Se-20378
TGCCGCTTCGGGCGGCGCGGCGGGCGCCGACGGTGCGGCGGCCGGCCCGTCGAAGAGCGGCAGGTCCATCTGGCGATGATCGAGGGCCACGACGGCAGGCCGTGGCCGCGGACGCTGTTTCATCAGTTCGCTTCTTTTTGTCGTACGCAACGGCTGCAACCTGGGGGCGTCAGACACGCGCGGCATCGCGCGTGCCGGCATTGCCCGCCTGGCGATACGAATCGGGATCGATCCGGCGCATTTCCGCTTCGATCCATGCTTCGACCTGCGAGTTCAATGCATCGGGCGTCAACCCTTCGCTGGGGATCGGCTTGCCGATCGACACGGTGACGACGCCCGGGAATTTCGTGAACGAATTGCGCGGCCACACCCGACCTGCATTGTGCGCGATCGGCACGACGGGTGCGCCGGTTTCGATCGCGAAGCGCGCGCCGCCCGTCTTGTACTTGCCCTGCTTGCCGACCGGCGTGCGCGTGCCTTCCGGGAACATGATCATCCATGCGCCTTCCGACAGGCGCTTCTTGCCCTGGCGGATCACGGAAGTGAACGCGTTCTTGCCTTCCTTGCGGTTGATGTTGACCATGTGCAGCATCCCGAGCGCCCAGCCGAAGAACGGCACGTACAGCAGTTCGCGCTTGAACACGTAGCAAAGCGGCCTCGGCATCAGCGCCGGAAACGCGAGCGTCTCCCACGCGGACTGGTGCTTCGACAGCAGCACCGCCGGGCCGTCGGGCAGGTTCTCGTACCCTTCGATCCGGTAGCGGATGCCGTTCAGCCAGCGCACGACCCACAGCGTCGACTTGCACCAACCGGCCGCCATCCAGTAGCGCGCGTCGGAGCGCATGAACGGAAAGGCGATGAAGCACGCGGTGGCGTACGGCACCGTGTACAGGATGAAGTAGATCAGCAGCAGCAGGGAGCGGACGAAGCGCATCGGCGTAAGTCTGGCGTTAGGGAGGATGCGCGCGGCGGCTGCATCACTCGTGTTCGTGTGAAAGGAAATCGAGCGCGAACGCGCGCAGGTCGTCGTGGACCTTCGTGCCGGGCGGCAGGTTGCCGGCGGCGAGCGTCTTCTTGCCCTTGCCGGTGAGCACGAGGTGCGGCTGGAAGCCGACCGCGACGCCGGCCTGCAGGTCGCGCAGCGAATCGCCGACGACCGGCGTGTGATCGGGATCGATCTCGAAGCGCTCGGTGATCATCTGCATCATGCCGGGTTTCGGCTTGCGGCAGTCGCAGTGATCCTCGGCCGTGTGCGGGCAGAAGAACACGGCATCGATACGTGCGCCGACCGCGGCCGCCGCGCGATGCATCTTCAGATGCATCTCGTTGAGCGTGGCCATGTCGAACAGCCCGCGACCGATGCCGGACTGGTTGGTCGCGACGACCACGCGATAACCCGCGTGGTTGAGCCGGGCGATCGCCTCGAGGGCGCCGGGCAGCGCGATCCATTCGTCGGTCGTCTTGATGAACGCGTCCGAATCGACGTTGATCACGCCGTCCCGGTCGAGGACGACGAGCTTTCGGTTGGGGCTGGTCGGCATCGTGCGGCCCTTATGCGGCGAGCTTCGAGATGTCGGCGACGCAGTTCATCTGCTGGTGCAGCGCGGACAGCAGGGCGAGACGGTTCGCGCGCAGTGCCGGATCTTCCGCGTTGACCATCACGTCGTTGAAGAACGTGTCGACCGGTGCGCGCAGCGCGGCGAGCGCCGACAGCGCGCCCGTGTACGCACGCGCCTCGAGCTGCGACTGAACGTGCGGCGTCACGGCCGCGAGCTGTTCGTGCAGCGCCTTCTCGGCCGCCTCGACGAGCAGCGACGGCTGCACCGTGCCGTTCGCGCCGCCTTCCGACTTCTTCAGGATGTTCGAGATCCGCTTGTTCGCGGCCGCGAGCGCTTCGGCTTCCGCGAGGCGCGTGAATTCGCGCACCGCGTCGAGGCGCGCGACGAGATCGTCGACGCGCGTCGGGTTCAGGCTCAGCACCGCGTCGATTTCACCGGCCGAATAGCCGCGCTCGCGCAGCAGGCCGCGCAGGCGATCCATGAAGAACGCGAGGATCGCATCGGTCGATTCGGCCACGCCCGGCACGCCTTCGAAGCGTGCATGGGCCGTACGCAGCAGCGACACGAGATCGAGCGGCAGCTGCTTCTCGAGCAGCAGGCGCAGCACGCCGAGCGCGTGGCGGCGCAGCGCGAACGGATCCTTCTCGCCGGTCGGCGCGAGGCCGATGCCCCAGATCCCGACGATCGTCTCGAGCTTGTCGGCGAGCGCGACGGCGGTCGACACGGGCGTGGTCGGCAGTGCGTCGCCGGAGAAGCGCGGCTGGTAGTGCTCGGCGCACGCGAGCGCGACGTCGTCGGCTTCGCCGTCGTGGCGCGCGTAGTACGTGCCCATCGTGCCCTGCAGTTCCGGGAACTCGCCGACCATGTCGGTCAGCAGGTCGGCCTTCGCGAGACGCGCGGCGCGCTTCGCGAGCGTGGCGTCGGCGCCGATCGCGGGTGCGATCTCGCCGGCCAGCGCCTCGAGGCGCTCGACGCGCGCGAGCGCCGAACCGAGCTTGTTGTGATACACGACGTTCGCGAGCTGCGGCACGCGGTCGGCGAGCGGCTTCTTCTTGTCCTGCTCGAAGAAGAACTTCGCATCGGCGAGGCGCGGGCGCACGACGCGCTCGTTGCCTTCGATGATCTCGCCCGGCGTCTTCGTCTCGATGTTCGACACGATCAGGAAGCGCGAGCGCAGCTTGCCGCCGACGTCGGTCAGCGCGAAATACTTCTGGTTCGTCTGCATCGTGAGGATCAGGCATTCCTGCGGGACCTGCAGGAATTCGTCCTCGAAGCGGCACGGGTAGACGACCGGCCATTCGACCAGCGAGGTCACTTCGTCGAGCAGCGACTCGGGCATCACGACGGTATCGCCGTTCGCGTGTTCGTTCAGCTGCGTGCGGATCGTTTCGCGGCGATCGGCGAAGTGCGCGATCACGCGGCCCTTGTCGCGCAGCGTGTCGGCGTATGCGCGCGCATGCTGGATCGCGACAAGGCCGTCGGACAGGAAGCGGTGGCCGAGCGTCGTGTCGCCGGCGTCGATGCCGAACGCGGTGACGGGCACGATGCGGTCGTCATGCAGCACCGTCAGGCGATGCACCGGGCGCACGAACTTCACGTCGGAGCCGTCCGGGCGCTGGTAGGTCATGAACTTCGGGATCGGCAGCTTCGCGAGCGTTTCGTCGAGCGCGGCCTGCAGGCCGTCGGCGAGCGTCGCGCCGGCTGCCGAATAGTTGATGAAGAACGCTTCGGCCTTGCCGTCCTGTGCGCGCTCGAGATCGGCGATCGACAGGTTCGGGTGGCCCAGCGCCGCGAGCTTCTTCGCGAGCGGGGCGGTCGGCTTGCCTTCGGCGTCGAGCGCGACCGACACGGGCAGGACCTTTTCGCGGACCTGCTTTTCAGGGGCGACGGCGCGTACGTTCTGCACGACGACGGCGAGGCGGCGCGGCGTGGCGTAGCGTTCGAACACGAGTTCGCCTTCGACGAGGTCGCGCGCCGCGAGGCGTTGCGCAAGACCTTCGGCGAATGCGTCGCCGAGGCGCGCGAGGGCCTTCGGCGGCAGCTCTTCGGTCAGCAGTTCGACGAGCAGGGGGGCGGGATGATTGTGCGTCATGATTGGAATGAATCTCGTCTCGTCAGTCCTGATCGATCTTGCGTTCGACCTTGAGCGGCGGCGCCCACGCCGGCTGTGCGGCGTCCTGGGCGTCGGTGGTGAGGCCCGGCACGCCCGGCGGGTTGCCGAGCATCGGGAAGCCGAGCTTCTCGCGCGAGTCGTAATAAGCCTGTGCGACGAGACGCGACAGCGCGCGGATGCGGCCGATGTACGCTGCGCGCTCGGTCACCGAGATCGCGCCGCGTGCGTCGAGCAGGTTGAACGTGTGGCCGGCCTTCAGCACGAGCTCGTACGCGGGCAGCGCGAGCTGCGCGTCGATCATCTTCTTCGCTTCCGCTTCGTAGCTGTTGAAGAACGTGAACAGCAGGTCGACGTTCGCGTGCTCGAAGTTGTAGGTCGATTGCTCGACCTCGTTCTGGTGGTAGACGTCGCCGTACGACAGGCGGCGCAGCTCGGGGCCGTTCGGGCCTTGCTCTTCCCACTCGGTCCACACGAGGTCGTACACGTTTTCGACCTTCTGCAGGTACATCGCGAGGCGCTCGAGGCCGTACGTGATCTCGCCGAGCACCGGCTTGCATTCGAGGCCGCCGACTTCCTGGAAATACGTGAACTGCGTGACTTCCATCCCGTTCAGCCACACTTCCCAGCCGAGGCCCCACGCGCCGAGCGTCGGGTTTTCCCAGTCGTCCTCGACGAAGCGCACGTCGTTCTGCTTCAGGTCGAAGCCGAGCGCCTCGAGCGAGCCGAGGTACAGGTCGAGGATGTTTTCCGGCGCCGGCTTGAGCACGACCTGGTACTGGTAGTAGTGCTGCAGGCGGTTCGGGTTCTCGCCGTAACGGCCGTCCTTCGGGCGGCGCGACGGCTGCACGTACGCGGCGCGCCACGGCTCGGGGCCGATCGCGCGCAGGAACGTGTGGACGTGCGACGTACCCGCGCCGACTTCCATGTCGATGGGCTGGAGCAGGGCGCAACCCTGCTTGTCCCAGTAGGACTGCAGCGTCAGGATGATTTGCTGAAACGTAAGCATGAAGAGCCTTCGTGGCGCTGGCGCTCCGTTGCGGGCGGCGCTCCGGGCGGGGCCCGGAGGGTCGGCTCGCGCGGCGGCGCGGCTTGTTAGTGTGCTGAAACGCGTAATTTTACCGGATCGGCGAGCGGATGCGGCCGGAACGCGGGCGGGCCCACCGTCGG
>NZ_JAAGPG010000595.1:0-5029 GCF_017104665.1 Burkholderia sp. Se-20378
GTCCGCGCTGTACTACGCGAGCGCGGCCGTGCTGATGGCGTGCGAAGGCGTGCGGCTCGCGCCGGATTTCCGGCGGCTCGCGCTCGCGCATCTGATCGTGCGCCACAAGCTGCTGCCGGTCGATCCGCTCGCGCCGGCATCGCGCGACGACGAATCGGCCGCGTACGACGCGCTGCTGCGCGGCACGCCGATCGCACTCGATACCGCGCTCGACCTGCTGCCGGAGGTCGAACGATGAGCATGACGCGTGGCGCACTGGACGGCCTGAAGGTCGTCGACCTGAGCCGCGTGCTCGGCGGCCCGTACTGCACGCAGGCGCTCGCCGACCACGGGGCGACGGTGGTCAAGATCGAGCCGCCGGACGGCGACGAGACGCGTGGCTGGGGGCCGCCGTTCCTCGGCGATACCGCGTGGTATTTCATGGGCGTGAACCGCAACAAGGAAGGGCTCGCGCTCGACCTGTCGCGCGACGAGGGGCGCGCGATCCTGTGGCGTCTGCTCGAAGAAGCCGACGTGCTCGTCGAGAACTTCAAGCCCGGCACGCTCGCGCGCTGGGGCATGGATTACGCGCGCGACCTGCAGCCGCGCTTCCCGCGACTGATCCACTGCGCGGTGACGGGCTTCGGCGAAGGTGGCCCGCTTGGCGGGCTGCCCGGCTACGACGCGGTGATCCAGGCGATGGCGGGGTTGATGAGCGTCAACGGCGAGCGCGACGGCGACGCGACGCGCATCGGTCTGCCGATCGTCGACATGGTCACGGGCCTCAATGCACTCGCGGGCATCCTGCTGGCGCTCGCGGAGCGCGAGAAGAGCGGGCAGGGCCAGTCGATCGACATCGCGCTGTACGACTGCGGCGTGTCGCTGCTGCATCCGCACCTGCCGAACTTCTTCGGCTCGGGGCGCGTGCCGGAGCGCAGCGGCAACGCGCATCCGAACATCGCGCCGTACGACAGCTATCGCACGGCGACCGTGCCGATCTTCCTCGCGATCGGCAATGACCGGCAGTTCGCGAGGCTCGTCGCGCATCTCGGCGTGCCGGCGCTCGCAAGCGATCCGCGCTTCGTCGACAACCGCAGCCGCCGTGCGTACCGGCCCGAGCTGAAGGCCGAACTGGAAGCGCGGCTCGCCGCGCACGCATGCGAGCCGCTCGCGCGCGACCTGATGGCGGCCGGCGTGCCGTGCGGGCCGGTGCGAACGGTCGCCGACGTTGCGCGCGATCCGCATGCGCTGCACCGCAACCTGTTCGTCGAGATCGGCGCGTATCGCGGCACGGCGTCGCCGGTGAAGCTGTCGCGCACGCCGGCCACCTATCGTTCGCCGCCGCCCGCACTCGGCGGCGACACGCGCGCGGTGCTCGATCGCCTCGGTGTCGATCCCGCGCTCCAGCAGCAACTGCTCGATGCCGGCGTGCTGAGGGAGGCCCCCGGCTAGGCGCCCCGACCGATACAACGCCGCCGGCCGGCGGCGCGATGCCGGCCACCCGGGAAAGGCACGCGACAGTCGCGCCCCCGACACGCAAACATGGAGACATCGATGAGCCGTCAGCAATCCCCGACCGCCGCGACGCAACCGCGGCCCGGCCGCGCCGCCTTCGCGGCGTTCGTCGGTACCACGATCGAGTGGTACGACTTCTACATCTACGGCACGGCCGCTGCGCTCGTGTTCGGCAAGGTGTTCTTTGCGAGCACGATGGATCCCGGCGTCGCGACGCTGCTGGCGTTCGTCACGTTCTGGGCCGGCTTCGCCGCGCGGCCGCTCGGCGGCATCGTGTTCGGGCATCTCGGCGATCGTGTCGGCCGCAAGACCGCGCTCGTGATCACGCTGGTGATGATGGGGCTGGCCACGACCGGCATCGGCCTGTTGCCCGGCTATGCGCAGATCGGCGTCTGGGCGCCGGCCGGTCTCGTCGTGCTGCGCGTGCTGCAGGGCATCGCGGTCGGCGGCGAGTGGGGCGGCGCGGTGCTGATCGCGAGCGAGAACGCGCCGAAGCATCGCAGCATCCTGTATGCGGCGTTCGCGCAGCAGGGCTCGCCCACCGGCAACCTGCTCGCGACTGCCGCGTTCTTCGCGTTGAGCGCGCTGCCGACGCCGTCGTTCCTGATGTGGGGCTGGCGCATTCCGTTCCTGCTGTCGGCCGTGCTCGTGATCATCGGCATGGTGATCCGGCTGAAGCTCGAGGAGTCGGCCGACATGCAGCGCGTGCTCGCGCGCAAGCGCACCGTGAAGCTGCCGCTGCGCGACGTCGTGCGCGATCACTGGGTCGTCGTGCTGCTCGCGGCCGGCACACTGCCGGTGATCAACGTCACGTATTTCCGCAGCACGTTCGCGCTGTCGTGGGCGACGAAGGAGCTCGGCTACGCGCAGGGCACGTTCCTCGGCATCCTGTCGATCTCGCTCATCGTGCAGTTCCTGATGCAGCCGGTCGGCGCGTGGTTCGTGTCGAAGGTCGACATGCGCCGCGCGATGTGCTGGATCCTGATTCCGGAAATCGTGCTGATGCCCGTGATGTTCCATGCGCTCGCGACACGGTCGTACTGGGTGGCCGTCGCGGGCATGTGCATCTCGACGATTCCGTCGGCGATGTTCTATGGCGCGGTCGGCGGCGTGCTCGCGCGCGTGTTCCCGGCGAACATCCGCTACACGGGCCTGTCGCTCGCGTACCAGCTGAGCGCGCTCGTCGTCGGCGGCGGCACGCCCGTGCTCGCGCAGGCGATCCTCAATTCGACCGGCAGCATCGTCGGCGTCGCGGTCGCATCGGGGCTTTACGCGCTCGTGTCGCTCGTCTGCATGCTGGCGCTGCTGAATCGCACCGGATATCGCGCGGACGAACTGTCGACGGCCGAACGCAGCGACGCGGCCGAATGGGGCGCCGAAGGCGGCAGCGCGGAACCGGTGGCCGACGGGAACACGCAGCCGGGCGAGGGCGGCGCGTTGAAGCCGGCCGGCTGAGCCGCACGGCATACCGCCCCGCGCGAGGCCGGAACGTGCCGAACGCGCGTTCCCAAAAGAAAACGGCACCGTGCGAAACACGGTGCCGTTTTTTCTGTCGCGCGTGGCCGGCAACGTGCACCGGCCGCGCGTCAACGCGTCATCAGCCTTCCGTCGGCGGCACGTAGCCGGACGCCTGGTCCGCGCCGTCGCCGAAGAAGTACTTCTCGGTCTGCTTCATCAGGTACTGGCGCGCGCGCGGGTCGGCCATGTTCAGGCGGTTTTCGTTGATCAGCATCGTCTGCTGCTTCAGCCAGCCTTGCCACGCTTCCTTCGAGACGCTCTCGTAAATGCGCTTGCCGAGTTCGCCCGGCAGCGGCGGGAAATCGAGGCCTTCGGCTTCCTTGCCGAGCTTCGCGCATTGGATCATTCGAGCCATCGTGTACTTCTCCTGTAATCGGTCTGGGGGAGGGCAGTCGTGCCTGCGCTCAGAGCTGTTTCATCAGCACGAGCGACTTGCGCTGCCAGTTATAGAGTTTGCGGCGGTCTTCCGGCAGGTCGTCGACGCTGACCTTGACGAAGCCGCGCTTGAGGAACCAGTGCTCGGTGCGCGTCGTGAGCACGAAGATATGCGTGAGGCCGCGCGCGCGGGCGCGCTGCTCGATGCGCTTGAGCAGGCGTTCGCCGTCGCCCGAGCCCTGCGCTTCCGGCGCGACCGTCAGGCACGCCATCTCGCCGATCTTCTCCTGCTGGTACGGATACAGCGCCGCGCAGCCGAACAGCACGCCATCGTGCTCGATCACCGAGAAGTGGTCGATGTCCCGTTCGATCTGGTGGCGGCCGCGCCGCACCAGCGTGCCGTCCGACTCGAGCGGCTCGATCAGCGACAGGATGCCGCCGACGTCGTCCGGCGTCGCTTCGCGCAGGCTTTCGAGGTTCTCGTACGAGATCATCGTGCCGACGCCGTCGTGCAGGAACAGTTCGAGCAGCATGCTGCCGTCGAGCGATTGCGGGATCAGGTGCGCCCGGGTCACGCCGCCGCGGCACGCGCGGATCGAATGCTTCAGGAAGAATGCGTCGTCGCCCTGGACGTTGCCGGAATCGAGCAGCTCGGCCGCCGCGTCGAGCGACATTTCGCGGATCAGCTCGCCTTCGTCGTCGACGATGCCGGGGCCGTCGGTCAGGAACACGATCTTGTCGGCGCGCAGCGCGATCGCGGCGGCCGACGCCACGTCTTCCATCGACAGGTTGAACGCTTCGCCGGTCGGCGAGAAGCCGAGCGGCGACAGCAGCACGAGCTTGCGGCTCGCGAGCGAATGACGGATCGATTCGGCGTCGATCTTGCGCACGATGCCCGTATGCGCGAAATCGACCCCGTCGAGAATCCCCACCGGCCGCGCGGTCACGAAGTTGCCCGACACGACGCTGATGTGCGCGTGCGCCATCGGCGAGTTCGGCAGACCCTGGCTGATCGCGGCCTCGATGTCGAGACGCACTTCACCGGCCGCTTCCTTCGCGGATTCGAGCGCGCGCGCATCGGTGATGCGCAGGCCGTGCGAAAACTCGGATTCGACACCGTGCAGGCTCAACTGCTCCTCGACCTGCGGGCGCGAACCGTGCACCAGCACGATCTGGATGCCCATCGCCTGCAGCAGTGCGATGTCGGACACGAGCGCATTCAGCAGCCCCTGCTGCACCACCTCGCCGCCAAACCCCACGACGAACGTGCTGTTGCGGAACTTGTGGATATAGGGCGCGACGGAGCGCATCCAGTCGACGAACTGCGCGTGACTGGCGGCCGAGTCGTCGGCGGCCGGCGGCGTCGTGGCGCCGGTCTGGGCGGGGGGGAGGTCGGTTTGGGAATTCATGGGCGGGATTATAATGCGCCCCCATGTCGAATGTACCTAAAAGTCCCGCGCCGACGCGGGCCAAAGCGCCGTCGGCCCGGCACCCGGATGGTGCGGCCGATGCACGCCAGCAGCTCGGACGAGCACACGTCTGCACCCCAGTCACGTGTCGGACTCTCGTATGCCGACTCCTGCCTGCACAACACAACTCCCACAACAACTCAGCTACACTCCATCACACTCAGCACATCCCG